>JAJRTN010000188.1 GCA_024278275.1 Candidatus Hydrogenedentota bacterium | reverse complement strand
GCCGCCACCTGCAAACAGCACGACCGCAACGTCACGGAATACATCACACGGGCCTGCGTCGCGCGTCTTCACGGTCGTCCTGCTTCATCGCTACTGCCCGTGTCCACCGAAATCCTGGCTCAAGTGGCCTGAACGGTTACCTTTGTTCTTTGTTTCTCAATGTGGTGCTCGAATGAGCTTCCGGTTGGTTCGCCTCGCGACACTCCCATCCTATCACAGAACTCGATACCACAGGAGCATTGTCTCGTGGGCGACATCTGGACATGCGGCATATCCGTAGCGCTCGATGCCGCCGAGCGTGCAGTGCTTCGAGTAGAAACGACATGCCGCCACGTTGACGTTCTGGCATTCGATACGCAGTTGCGTGCATCCCCGTTGCTTTGCCCACTTGGCGGCGTGAAGCAGGATTTGGGAGCCGACTCCCCCGCCCCTGAGCTTGGGGCACACGCGGATGTCCCAGAGTCCGGCAAGGGTCTCGCGCCGCTCAAGGAGGAAGGCCGACGACGGATTGACGACCACCGCAGCGCCTCCTACAGGGAGGGAATCTTCCATGGCCAGAAAGGCGACGAACTCGCCAAGCTCTTGGCGGGGAGGCCAGGTTGAAGGAGAGTCCTCGGGGCTGTCAGCGCCCTTGTCATAGGGCTGTGCGACGGGTTCCTCCACGAACTGTAGTCCAGAAAGCCCTCTATCAGCGGGGATAACTTTAAGCACAGAGGTCACTTCGTAGCTCGGGTCAATCTTCGCGTATTGCGGGTACATGCCGCGGTTGATCTTGTGAACTGAAATTGCCATCGACGCGAATCCTTCCGAATACTGAGCTTACCCCCATCCTTCGACAGGAACCGGGGCGACTTAAGATGTACTAGAACTGTAGGTGCCAGGTTCCTTACGTGCCCGTCTCTTCACTTTAGCAGGATCGTGGGAACTGGTCAATGTAAGCGAATCGAGACATGTAAGATCTTACTGGAAAACATAAGTAACAGGAAGTAACAGGGACAAACTACAGCTAATGTCCGGGCTTACAGAGCACATTTATCAACCCGGTGGCATATCCTCCACCTTATTTTTTCAAATGGGACATATATATCGAACTTCATCACAGATAAGAGACCATAATAGATATTCCCCACAGCCCAAACCTTTTCTATTGAATTAGTGTGTCTAGGGGAAACTTAGAGTCTATACCTTTTCTTTGAAATACTACACCTGCTTTTTACTGGTTATCAAATTATCGAAGCCTTCGAGACGGGGGCTTAATGGGACTTGAGCGAGTCCAGGCGGGGCACGGAATAGGTGCCCATGTACATTTGATCGAAAATGCTTTCCTCTGTCGAGAACTCGCGCCCGTGGGCAAGGTCGATGGTGCCGGCCTTGACCAGTCGGTGCAGGTAGGTTTCGAAGAGAAACGAGTGGCCCACCGTCTGTTGAATGCCGATGCGGATGAGATCCGAATCGCCGCTGGCAATGCCGTCGCCAATGGGTTTGAGGTCGTTGAAGAGCATTTCCAGGGCCGGTACGCGGCCGCCGCCCACCTTGGGGACAAGGCGCTGGCAAATCACGCACCGCAGGCAGTCGCGTAATTGAAGGCGTACCAGGTCCCGCTCGACGGGATCGAAGAAGCTGATGATTCGGTTCACCACCTCGCTGGCGGTGGTGGAGTGGAGTGTGCTGATCACGAGGTGTCCCGTGGCGGCGGCATTGATGGCGGACCGGATGGTGTCGGAATCGCGCATCTCGCCAATGAGGATCACGTCGGGGTCGTGCCGCAAGGCCCCTGTCACCGCGGCGTCGAAGGACTCCACGTCGGCCCCGAGGCTGCGCTGTGAGATCACGCTGCGCTTGTTGTTGTGTACGTATTCAATGGGATTTTCGATGGTGAGGATGTGGGAAGACCGGTGTTCGTTGATCCAGTCGATGAGGGCCGCCACGGTGGTGGTCTTGCCACTGCCCGTCATGCCCGTCACCAGGAGAAGACCGCGGTGCAGATTCGCCAGTTCAGTCATGGTTTCCGCGGGCACGTTCAATTCCTCAAACGAGGGGATCACTTCGGGCAGAAAACGGAAGGTGAGATGAGGCGCCCCGGATTTGATGAAGCAGGACACGCGGGCATACCCCAATCCGGCCTGGTGGTAGTTGAAGCTGGTCTGTTTGTGGGCCTTGAATTCCTCCCAATAGGCGTCCGGGGCAAGATCTTCGATGAGCGACATGATCTGCCGCGCCGACAGTTGCCCCATCAGTTCGGAGTGCCGTGTTTCGCTGTCCACGCGAAACACGGGGCTGATGCCCGGCGAAAGATGCACGTCGCTGGCATGGTATTGGATCATGGCCTGGAAAATGAGTTCGGGACTCACCGGGTCGGCGCGGTAGTCCTCGCCGCGGCCCCGCCACACTTCGGGGAGCGTGACACACGCGCACAGGGCGTCCAGGGTTTCAATGGCCTCGTCGCTGGGCGCTTGGCCCAGGGGCGGACACAGAAACACCTTGGCGCCGTCTTCCTGCCGGGTTTCGCATACGGATACATGTTGTGCCGCCACCCCCTTCATGGCGTCCACCTCCTCGCGGGTGCCCCGGACGCGCAGGGTGTAATGGGTAAAGTCCCCCTCGAACTCACCCCGTTCCGCCGAGAAATCCAACCCCCGTCCCCGAACCACGATTCGCCGTGGAATGCCCTCCACCCGAAGAAGGTGCTTCTCGAAGGCTTTCGTTACCGCTCTGATCGAATCCTGTCTACCCGTGCCGAGAACGAATTCCGCCATCGTCCTCCCCCTTCCTTTCCGCGGCAAAGCGCGGATCGTTGAGCCCCATCCGCCGCGAAGCCACCCACCCCGCGCCGTATGCGGACTTACACCGTTTCCTCGGAACTCGAATCTTTCGCTCTATACTACCTATTCAGAGCCGCCAGGTAAAGGGGCGCGGGAGACATTGGCAATGGTGTTCTTGCCGGCTGGGGGAATCTTTTTACGTGTCACTCGTGTGATCGCGAACTCGGCGCCGTTTCTGCATGGGGAACCGTTTAGCCCTGGCCCGGCTCAGCCGAAACCCGGGAGGGCCACCCCGTCCGAGTCACGCCCCGCCGTCATCCCCGCGAAGGCAAGGCTCCAGCAAAAGGGGCCATCGGCAAAAAACGCCACCGTGAGGAACAAGTGACAACAGGGCACCGGGTGGCAATCGTGGCGCAGTTTCATGCCGGTTCAGGAGGCGGTATCGCCGAAAATCATCTATTGGAAAAGGGCGTCTTCTGTTGTTCCATGGCGGCAAGCCGGGCGTTGAGCGCCGCCAGTTCCGCGTCCTTCTCCATCTTCAGGGCTTGGAGTTCCCTCTCTTTTTCATCGACTTTCTGGTTCAGCCGCTGAATGGCCGCAAGAGCGATGCCGTCCGCGTCGATAGTGGCAATGTATTTGTCGCTCTTGCCGAGTCCAAAGGCCTTCTTGAAATCTTGCGCCATGGGGCCGACGTGGCGGACCCCACCGTCTTCGTTCTTGTAGCTCCAGGTGGACAAGGGCAACGACACCACGGCATCCAGCACGCGCGCGCAATCCAGGGGTTCTATATTTTCCTTGTTGTTCCGGTCGCTTGCCGCGTGAATCGCACCGTTAAGGTAAATGCCGTTGGAGGCAAACACATTGAAGGTATGTACCCCCGAGCTGAAGTTGTCCGACGTGTCCTCTGAGTCGGACCACACAAAGCTGTAATCGTCGTTGGCGTGCGCCTTGCGGCCGGCGGCAAAACTGAACGCGCCCGCCGCCGTGTTGTCGGAACCGCCCGGCACGGTGCCTCCAACGCCGCCCGCCACGTTGTTATAACCGCCGCCCACCGTGGCGCTGTCGCTGGTGGCCGCGTTCGTGTCACCCCCCGCCACCGTGGTTCGGATGGCGTTGGCCACATTCGCCGCTCCGCCGCTCACCACGGCGCTTTCGCCGGATACCACGTTGTGATCACCGCCACCCACGGTGGCGTACATGCCATCGGCGTAATTCATGTTCCCCCCGGCGACCGTCGCCGCGGCTGGCCCGGACGCCGTATTTGAATTGCCGCCACCCACGGTGGAATAGTCTCCCTTGGCTTGGTTCCCGGAGCCGCCGCCCACGGTGGCGGACCATGCGTCCGTGGTGGTCCCCATCGCATCCCCCGCGAGGTTCGACAGCCCCCCGCCCACGTATCCACCGTAGTCCGTGACACGATTCTGGTTTCCCCCGGCAATGGTGGCGTAGGTGGCCGAGACCGCGTTGGTCGAGCCCCCACCCACCGTGCTCAGCATGGCGGTGGCCGTGTTGTACTCGCCCCCGCCCACGGTGGCGCGAAGGGCGGTGGCCTGGTTTTGTTGTCCGCCCCCGATGGCGGTGGCCTCCCCGCTTGCGACATTCTGCTTGCCCCCGGCCACGGTGGCCTGAGCGCCACTCGCCTGGTTGGAGAACCCGCCGGCGACCGTTGCTTCGTTGGCCGTGGCCTGGTTGGAATCCCCGCCGCCGATGGCGGTCGTGCTTCCACTGGCCGTGTTGCCGTAACCGCCGCTCACCGTGGCGCCAACCTGGCTGGCCGTGTTGTTGTAGCCCCCCCCACCGTGGCGTGTTGGGCATCCAGCGTGTCCATTCCACTGTTACCCGCCGTGTTGGATTGGCCTCCCCCCACCGTGCCATGGTTATCGGTGACATTGTTCGAGGAGCCTCCACCAATGAACCCGCCCGTGGCGCCCACCGTGCAAAACGAACCGCCGTGATCGGCGGGTGCGCTTGCTCCGGCCGGCCCCTGCGGCCCCTGCGGTCCCTGCGGCCCCTGTAGCCCCTGTAGCCCCTGTAGCCCCTGTAGCCCCTGTGGTCCCTGCGGTCCCTGCGGTCCCTGTGGCCCGGCAACTTGCGCGGTGGATTGGGTTGTGTTGTCTCCGAAGCGAATCACGGTCCCCGGTTTCATTCGAATATCCGCAACCGACCAATTGGCGGCAAGCAGACTTGAGACAGAAATTAAGGCAACCATCGTGGTTTTCATCAATTCCTCCTTTCGTGGCCCCTGCGTCGGGTTATGAACAATCCGAAAAGCATTGACCGCTGCCTTGCCCAAAACGTTAAAAATGATAAAAACCTCTCCATATCACCATATCCCAAGGCCAGCGTTTTGTCAATGCGACAGTATTGCCGGGCCATTCGCCCGAAGGGGGTGTGAGCGAGGGGAAAGAGGCCGCCCATCGGCCTGGTTTGTCCCATTTGTTTCATCACGCGGCATTGGCGAAATCGCGTTTTCTTGCGTGCCATACTGCAACGTGACGATCATGGAGAAAATCCTTTTGCCCATTCTTTTTGACCCACGGGGCGCACTGTGCAAGAATGACGTGGGATCCGCGATAACCGGCCGAACATGCCGGAGAGGGGCGTAAGGTGAAGGGATGGATGGCATCAGGGAAATGACGCGGGAGCAACTGTGCGCCGAGGTGCAACGCCTCCGGGCGCGGCTCAACGACATGGAGTCGGCCCGTAATGAAAAAAACGTGGCCCTGAAGGCGCTCATGGGAAACGAGACCCGCTACCGTCTTCTTGTCGAAAACCAGACGGAAATGATCGTCCGGTTTGATATCGAGTACCGGATTCTTTATGCAAGTCCCTCCTGTCTACGCACCTTCGGTCTGCGCGAGGAAGACGTGCTGGGCAAATCGTTCTTTCTCTTTATCTGCCCGAAGAACCGGGAAAGTATTCTTGCCTCGCTCAAGGCACTCGAAGAGCCGCCCCATGAATCCCGTAATGAGACACGGGAAGAGACCCCTTCCGGATGGCGCTGGTTTGAATGGCACAGCAAGGCCCGGGTCGATGAATCGGGCGCCATATTGGATGTCATCAGCGTGGGGCGCGATGTCACCGACCGGCACCATGCCCTTGAAGCATTACGGGAAAGCGAGGAACGCTACCGGGACTTGATGCGCAACGTGCCCGTGGGCGTGTTCCGAACCAGCCTGGGCGTCGGAGGCCGCTATCTCGCGGCCAATCCGGCCTTGGCGAAGCTTTATGGTTACGATTCGGTGGAAGAACTCATGGCCCGGCCCGTGGCGGAACAATATGCCCTGCCGGAGGACCGTGAACGGTGGGCGAAGGAAGTCCTTGACGGGGAAACCCTCGAGGGAAAGGAGGTTCTCCTCCGGCGACGTGACGGTTCGACCTTTTGGGCCTCCGTCTCGGCAAGGGTGATACGGGATAAGAACGGCGTGCCCCGGTTGTTTGACGGCACCCTGCGGGACATCACCGCCCAGAAGTCCTACGAAACGGCCATCGCACGACGTGATTCCACCCTGGAGGCGATCACCTTCGCCGCGGAACGATTCCTGGGCGGCCGGGCATGGCGCAACGAGATTGACGCGGTCTTGGCGCGCCTGGGCAGAGCCACCGCGTGCAGCCGCGCCTACATATTCGAGATCACGTCGCGAACGGAAGAGGATGTCCGCGCCTCGCAACGTTTCGAATGGACGGCGGATGGCATTGCGCCGCAAATGGGAAACCCCGAATTGCAGGATACTTCCCTCCGGGAATCCGGGTTCGAACGATGGAGCCACCTGATGCGGAAGGGTGAGACCGTCCGCGGCACAGTAAGCTCTTTTCCGCGGTCGGAACAGGAAGCGCTTAGCCGGCAAGGTATTGAAGCACTGCTTGCGGTTCCCATATTCGACGAGGATACCTGGTGGGGTTTCATAGGTTTCGATGCGTGTGGCAGTTCCCGGGTGTGGAGTACCCTCGACGAAGATACGTTGAGAATCGCGGCCAAGGTGATCGGCGCCGCCATCACGCGAACACGCACCGAGGAACGGCGCCGGCAGCTTGAGCTGATCATCGAGCAATCCGACGAGGCCGTGATTACGATTAACGCCCACGGACTCGTGGAATACGTCAATCCCGCCTTCACCCGGCTCATGGGATATACGGCCAAGGAAGTCTTGGGGAAGGCGCCTTATTTTCTGGGCACGGGGAAAGGCTTCGAAAGGTTTCCCGAAGATTTGTGGCCCGCCCTGCATAAGCAACGGGTTTGGCGCGGCCGCATGAGTCATCTCCGAAAGGACAGGGCGACCATTACCACCGAGGGGACCGTGTCGATCATTCGCAACGAGGCCGGCGATGCAATACATTACGTGGCGGTGCAACGAGACGTGACAGACCTGGACCGGCTCGAAGCGCAGCTCGATCATGCGCGGAAGATGGAATCGCTCGGAACACTTACGGGGGGTATCGCCCACGATTTCCGCAACATTCTCAGCACTATCGCGGGTTGGCTTGAGATGGCCATGGGTGAAATGAAGCCCCAAGACCCACCCCTTCCCTACCTCGACCAGGCGGCACGATCCTGCGGGCGCGCGTCGGACCTGGTGAAGAAATTGTTGGCCTTCAGCCGAAAGGAGCGGCGGACACATGCGCCCCTCTCCATCACCCCGGTGATCCGCGAGTCCGTGCAGATGCTTCGCATGAGCCGGCCGGGTACGGTCGTCATCGATGAACATATCGAAGAAGTGGCGGCGTTTGTCTCGGCCACCGTTACCGACATAGAGCAAATCATGTTGAACCTGGGATCGAACGCCTTTCACGCCATGCGCGACGGCGGCACGTTGACCGTTCGGCTTCGGGAAGTGTCTTACAACACCGCCGACCATAAGGGATCGCTCCCCCTCAAACCGGGAAATTACGTTCAACTCGTGGTCGAAGACACGGGTCACGGCATGAGCCGGGAGCTCCAACAGCAGATCTTCGACCCCTTTTTCACGACCAAGACCAGGAGCGAGGGGACGGGACTGGGGCTGGCCTCGGTCCACGGCATCGTGCGAAGCCTGGGGGGCGTGATTGAAGTGATTTCAGCACCCGGAGAAGGAAGCTGTTTCCGTATCCACTTCCCGGTCTGTGACGCGCCCGAAGCCGAGCGGGCAAACGGCGTCAAGGCACGGAACGGCGCGTTCCGCGGCAACGAAAGCGTCATGTTCGTGGACGATGACGCAAGCATGGCCAAGATGATGGAAATGGGCCTTGGCGCTTTGGGGTACACCGTCGAAACCTTCACGGAACCGGACCGGGCCCTGGCGTCCTTTCGCCGCGCGCCCGACACCTACGACGTGCTGGTTACCGACCAGGTCATGCCCGGCATGTCAGGACTCGACCTTATTCAGGCCGCGCGCGCCGAATGCCCCCGGTTACCCGTGGTGCTGGTCAGCGGTTACACGGACGGATTTTCCGGGGAATGGCTTAAAACCCACCAGATTAACCGCCTCGTAACAAAACCCACCGGTGTGCAAAATGTCGCCACGGCCATACGGGCGGTCATGGGCGACACGGCCAAGGCCCAAAGCGCCGGGCCGGGGAAACACGCCGGCAACAATACGTAACCCGGCTCAACCGGAACCAATAACTTCACCATGGAGCGCCCTGTTGGCGCGGATCACGCGGAACACATGCCGCCAACGGGCATCCGACCGTCATGCCCGCTTTCGCGACAAGTCCCTGAGATGGCCCGGGGTACGCTGCACAACGGGAGGCTGATGAAGTATCCGGGTCAGGTGCCCTTTGCGAAAGACGATGTTTTCAGCGTTATCGCCTCATACAGGGTGGCACATGAAAAGATCCTCAAGATCGCAAATCCTCTTTCAAGGCGAGAAAGTTTTTCAGAATCTGTTTGCCGGGGTCCGTCAGGATACTCTCGGGGTGAAACTGCAATCCCCAGACCGGGTATTGGCGATGACTCACCGCCATGATCTCGCCATCGGCCGTCTCGGCCGTGATTTCAAGCACTTGGGGACAGGTATCGCGCTGAACGATGAGCGAATGATAGCGGGTGGCGATGAAGGGATTGCTCACCCCGGCGAACATGGCGTGTCCCGTATGGGTTATTTCGCTCACTTTCCCGTGCATAATGCGGTCGGCGCGCACAATATGACCACCATAGGCCGCGCCGATGCTCTGGTGTCCCAGGCACACGCCCAGGATGGGCACGGAACCGCTCAATGCGCGGACCAGGTCCACGGAGATGCCCGCCTCCCGGGGTGTGCAGGGCCCGGGCGACACGACCACGTGATCGGGCGCGAGCTCCCGCACGCCGTCCACGGTGATGGCGTCGTTGCGATAAACCCGGATGTCCGCCTCCATCTCCCCGAGATACTGCACGAGGTTGTAGGTGAAAGAATCGTAGTTGTCGATAAGAACAATCATGACTCCAATCCTTTCTCGGCGAACTCGACGGCCCGGAAAAGGGCCTTCGCCTTGTTGACGGTCTCGTCGTATTCGCGGTTGGGATCGCTGTCGTACACAATGCCCGCGCCGGCCTGAAGATAGGCCACGTCATCCTTCACCACCATGGTGCGGATGAGGATACACGTATCCATGTCGCCGGAAAAACTGATATAGCCACAACCGCCCGAATAGGGGCCGCGCCGCACCGGCTCCAGTTCGTCGATGATTTCCATGGCGCGAATCTTGGGCGCGCCGCTCACGGTGCCCATGGGGAAGGTGGCGCGCAGGGCGTCGAAGGCGTCGCACTCGTCGCGCATCTCGCCGGTAACCTCGCTCACGATGTGCATCACGTGGGAGTAGCGCTCGATGACCATGCGCTTGTTGGGCACGGGCGCCACGGTGCCCGGTTTGCTGACGCGGCCGATGTCGTTGCGCCCGAGGTCCAGCAGCATGACATGCTCGGCGATTTCCTTTTCGTCGGCCAGGAGGTCGGCTTCGAGGCGCAGGTCTTCCTCGGGGGTCGCGCCGCGCGGTCGCGTGCCCGCGATGGGCCGTACCATGGCGGTGCGCCCGTTCACCTGGGTCATCACTTCGGGGCTCGACCCGACGATGGAGAACTCGGGAAACTCGAAGAGCACCATGTAGGGCGAGGGGTTGATGCAGCGGAGGGCGCGGTAAAGGCTGAGTCTGCTCACGTGTACCTTGCGCTGGAAGCGTTGGGAGAGCACCACCTGGAAAATATCGCCCGCCCGAATGTATTCCTTCGCCTTCTCCACGGCCTCGCAGAAAGCCTCGCGGGAGAAGTTGGACGTCAGGTTGTCGTCCAGTGGCCCCGAGTGGTGACGTTCCGTGGCAACCATGAGGGGTCCGCGCAGTTTGCCGTGCAACTCGGCGATCTTGCGCAGGCCTTCGTTGTACGCCGTGTCCGGATCGCCCTGAACGTGAACGTTGGACACGATCTTGATCTTGTTGTTCACGTGGTCGAAGATCAGGATGGTGTCGGTAATCATGAAGTAGAGGTCAGGCAGATCCAGGGTGTCGGGGTTTTCATCAGGCAGTTTCTCGAAGAAACGCACCTCGTCGTAACCAATGTAGCCCACGGCCCCGCCGTGGAACGCGGGAATCCCCGGCACCTCAACGGACTCGTATTCCCCCATGAGTTTGCGCAACTCGTCCAGGGGATTTTCGGAGGTGAAACTGGCTTCCCGTCCGTTACGGACCAGGGTGACCGTGTTGCCTTTTGAACGAAAGATAAGCGACGGGTTCACGCCGATAAAGGAATAGCGGCCCAGGGTGTCGGCCTGTTCCACGCTTTCCAGCAGGAACGAGTAGGGCTGGTTCTTGGCCACTTTAAGGTAGGCGGTCACCGGTGTTTCGAGATCGGCCACGATCTCGCGGTACACGGGAACGAGCGCGCCACGGCGCGCGATGGCTTTGAATTCATCTATGGCAGGGTGAATCATCTTACTTTCCCTTCAATGGCGTGATCCGGAAAGAGCACACGCCACGAATTAGAATCTCAACCCGGGAACGGGCGTTATGTGCGCGAAAGGCGGGAGGAAACATGATGAACCGAATGGACCGTGGCGCCAGGTGCTCAACGGAGACCCGGCGCCCGAACCGATCAGACGTGGATGCAGGCACGCCATCGAAGGGAAGGCAGGGGCTGTGTGCGCATCACTCGGTTCTCCTTGTCCGGGGCAAAGGCCGGACTTGCTGAATCCGCCATCAGGATCGCACAGGCACGCCGTGCTTTGCAAGGTAGGCCCGGGCCTGCGGGATGGTGTACTCGCCGAAGTGGAAAATGGACGCCGCCAACGCGGCGTCGGCGCCGCCTTCGACAAGCGCTTCCCGAAGGTGCTCCAGGTTGCCCGCGCCCCCGCTGGCGATGACCGGGATGCCCACCGCGTCCGAAATGGCCCGGGTCAGGGGCACGTCATAGCCATCCTTCGTACCGTCGGCGTCCATGCAGGTGAGGAGGATCTCGCCCGCCCCGCGCCGTTCCACCTCGCACGCCCACGCCACGGGATCCAGCGCGGTGGGACGGCCGCCGTCGCGCCCGCCATGGCTTTTCACGATGTAACGGCCTTCCACTTTCTTCGCGTCGATGGCCACCACGATGCACTGGGAACCGAAACGGCTGGCGGCGGCGTTGACGAAATCGGGATTCTCGATGGCAGGCGTGTTGATGGATACCTTGTCCGCCCCGGCCGCGAGGAGGCGGCGGATATCCTCGATGGTACGGATGCCGCCCCCCACGCAAAGAGGCATGAACACCTCCTCGGCCGTCCGGCTGACCATGTCGAGCATGGTGTCCCGGTTATCGGTGGAGGCCCGAATGTCGAGAAAGACGATTTCGTCGGCCTTTTCCGCGTCGTAGCGCTTGGCCACTTCCACCGGATCGCCCGCGTCACGCAGGTTCAGGAAATTGACGCCCTTGACCACGCGGCCATCGGCCACATCCAGGCAGGGTATGATTCGTTTTGCAAGCACAGGGTTTGGCTCATATGGTTAAAGCGCAGGGGCAACGCTTCACCGCTTTGTTGGCGCGGTAAGCAATAACGGCGGCATTGCCCAGGTACATGATCGCTCACGAGCACGTTTGGGATAACAAGGGGTGGCGCGGCCTGCCTCCTTTTCCACGGTCTCCGCGAGAACGCCTAACACTCAACGCGTTTCCTCCCCGGGAGGGGTATTTTCGGAATCAAAACCGTTGGATGTATCCGTCTCCCCATCCGTCAACGGCGGCAGTTCAAAGGAACTGTCTTCCACTTCATCGGCGTGAAAAGCAGAATCGGCAGGACTGTCCCCCATCTCTTCCGCGCTGTCCTCCTCAAACGCTTCTCCCTCCATCTCGCCTTCAGCCCCTTCGGCGGCCACCTGCTCAGCCCCTTCCGGCACACCAGGTTCTTCGTCCGGCGCCGCTTCCACTTCGGGTTCCGCGGGAATGGGCGTGACAAAGGCGGAGGGCATGGGCTCCACGCAGGGGGCTGCCTCGTCCGTCGTGGCGGAGGCTTCCTCCTCCCAAGGCGTCATGACAGGTGCCGTATCAACGAGAACGGGGGTGTCTTCGGCGGGTATTTCCGCCACGTCAGGCACGCTGTTCAGGGAGCCGAGAGCCTGGCCTTCGGGTTCGCCTTGGGGCGAGCCAGGTTCGGGTGACGGAGGAGTGTCCTGTTCGGGTTCCTCGCGGGGCGCCTCCGCCCGGTTTTCCCCGACGGGTGTTTCGGAGGCTTCTTCCGCAAAAAGCGCCTCGCTCTCGTCCGCCTGTTCCGCAACGGGCGCGCCGGCCAGGCCTGGAATGGCAAGAAGGTCCTTGCTCGACGCCTTGGCGTTCACCTTGACGCCTACCACGTTCAGCCGGATGGTGGCCAGGTCTTCCAGGCCGAGAACATTGCCCGCGGCATGCCGGATATAGTGGCTGACACGACGCGTGGCCTCGCGGGTGGACAGGCCGGGAACGCGATTAAGAACGACATCCGCGGAAATGACGGCTTGGGTACCGTCCCCATTCGGCGCTACATCGAGTTTAATGGAGCGCACCTCCTCCATGTTGCGCAGTATTTTCGAGAGGGTGGCCCGCACGGTGTCAAGTTGCAGCACAATGTCGCCGTGATCACCAGGGAAAACGAGTGTTTGGCGCTTCCTGGGCATGCGCGGCAGCAGCGCGTAGAGGCTCAGCAGAAGGATTGCGACCGCCGTGAGATAGCCCGCGGGGGCCAACGCAAACGCCTCGCCCTCCCCCGACAGGTAGGGCCTGAGCGCCGCGAACCCCTCGGCCGCGGGCTCGACACCGAAGGCCAAAAGAAGGATCAGCAGCGTGCCCAGAAATGAGAAAAGGCTAACGAGTTTAAGGAAAAAAAGTTTCATGACCGGACCTCCTGACCCGCGGCGTGGCGCGCCAACGCCACGCCTGCGACGGCAACACGCACTTCCGCGACGGGCTGGCCGGAAACGCGTTGAATGGCTTCCACCGCCGCACGTTGGACCAAGCGGCCCACGGTACGCACGGCATGCCCGTATCGTACAACGATGGTGGCATGGATGTGAAGGGCGCCCCGTGCATCGCGGTTGACACGCACGCCGCCCCGTCTCGGCGGGAACCCGAAACCCACCCGGGCAACCCCCGGACGTTGCAGGATCTCATGGCGCACCACGCGTGAGAGCAAGGACAGCGAAGGCGATACCTTCTCCGGCGGGGCCGTGCGATTCATGGGCTTTAGCCTTCCCTGACGTAGACCGCAAAGGGCTTCGATTGGGGCGCGCCGACGGGTCTCAACCCGCCGAAGGCAAGTACTCATCGATCAGGTCCGGGCCGATATCACCACGGCGGAACCGGTCGCCCCGCACGATTCGGGCACCCAGGCGGGCGGTGTTATCAACCCCTTTGGTGATGAACTCGTCCAAGGCCCCCGCAAGCCGGTTGATGGCGATTTCACGGGTTCCACCCCGGGCAATGACCTTGGCAAGCATGGATTCATAGTACCGGGGCATGTCGTAGCCTGGAAAGATGTGTGTATCCACGCGAATGCCGGGCCCCCCGGGCATATGCACCATGCGGATCCTGCCCGGACTCGGCCGGAAGTTTTCGTCGGGATTCTCCGCGTAAACGCGTGCTTCAATGGCAAACCCTTGTGGTTTGACCGTGCTGTAGCCCAGTGCCTCGCCGGCGGCCACACGAATCTGCTCCTGGACCAAGTCGATCCCCGTCACCTCTTCGGTAACGGGATGCTCCACCTGGATGCGGGCGTTGAATTCGATGAAATAGAACTGTCCGTCGGGGCACAACAGGAATTCAACCGTACCCGCGTTGGTGTAACCAATGGCCTTGGCGGCTTTCACCGCGGCGCGGGACATCTTGGCCCGCAAGGAGGCGTTGAGGCCCGTGCAAGGCGTCTCTTCGATAATTTTCTGGTGACGCCGCTGAATACTGCATTCCCGCTCGCCCAAACTCACGATCTTCCCGTGTTCATCGGCGAGAATCTGGAACTCCACGTGCCGGGCGTTCTCCACGAACTTCTCAAGATACACGCCGCCGTAGCCAAAGGCCGCCTCCGCTTCCGCGGAAGCCGTGCTGATGGCGTGCTTGAGGCTTGCGTCGTTGTGAGCGATGCGCATGCCGCGGCCCCCGCCGCCCGAGGAGGCCTTCACCAGGAGCGGAAAGCCGATACCCTTGGCAAGTTCCAGGACTTCCTCTTCGTTTTTGATGACGCCTTCGCTGCCGGGCACGGTGGGCACCCCCGCCTTGCGCACGGCTTCCCGGCAGGCGGCCTTGTTACCGCTGAGGGCGATGGCCTCGGAACGCGGGCCGATGAACGCCACATTACATTCGCGGCAGATGCCGGCAAACTGGGCGTTCTCGGATAGAAAACCATAACCGGGGTGGATCGCCTGGGCGTCGGTTACTTCCGCCGCCGCGATGATACTCGTAGTCTTCAGGTAACTGTCGATCGCATCCGGCGGACCGATACAAATACTCTCATCGGCAAGCTGCGCGTGAAGCGCCTCCTTGTCGGCGGTCGAATAGACGGCGATGGAAGTGATACCCATCTCCCGGCAGGCACGGATGATTCGCACGGCGATCTCGCCGCGGTTGGCTATGAGAATGCGTCTGAACATAGGTCTCTGCTGGGTGGGTTAGAGTGGGCGCACGGCGAACAGGGGCTGATCGAACTCGACGGCTTCGCCGTTCTCCACCAAGACACGCTCGATGACCCCGGCCTGCTTGGCGGCAACTTCGTTCATAATCTTCATGGCCTCGACGATACACACGGTCTGCTCTGCTTCAACGGTGGCGCCAGGCAGCACGAAGGGGGGCTCGCCCGGAGCCGGGCTGGTGTAAAAGGTGCCCACCATGGGTGAATTAACCGTAACGAGACCATCATCCACCGGTGCCGGAGACTCCGCCGGCGCCTCTTGCAAGGGGGCGGGGACCGGCGTGTCTGCCACCGGCGCGCCCCCCTCGGGAAGCAACGCCGGCCCCGATTGTGACACATAAACCGGCATCCCGGCAGGCATCTGCTCCGCGGGACGCGCCTTGCTCAGACGGACACGCAGGTTGTCTTCCTCAACTTCCATTTCCGTCACATCCGATGTCTCAAGCATCCGAACAAGCTCTCGAATCGTTCCCAAGTCCACTTCCGTCTCCTCACGGGGCGCATAAACGGCAACGTCCCTTGGTGCGGGCGAATTGCGTGCCCGACAGGGGGCCTCCAGCCAAATGGGCGGGGGCACCCTCGGGCTGGCCACAGTATCCGCATTTAACCCGGTGCCGGACCGGCCATGGCCCGACTCCTTCCCCGTCTTTTTTCAGGTTCCCCGTCTTTTTTCAGGAATTCACTTCCCTGGCGATGGGGTCAGTTGACCCGCTCGATGTATTCTCCCGTGCGGGTGTCCACCTTGATGGTCTCGCCTTCCTCGATAAAGAGCGGCACCTGGACGGTCACGCCGGTTTCAAGGGTGGCGGGCTTGGTGGCCCCGGAAGACCGGTCGCCCTGCACTCCGGGGTCGGATTTGGTGATCTCCAGGGTCACGCTGATAGGCACCCTCAAGGCAATCACACGGCCTTTATGAAATAAGAGCGTGACTTCGCCATTCTCTTTCATCCACCGGCTGTTGTCACTCACCACGTCCCGCCCCACCTCAACCTGTTCGTAGGTTTCGGGATGCATGAAGTAGTACAACTCGCCATCATTGTACAGGTACTGCCAGGCTTGTTCCTCTACCCGGGCTTCCTCGAATTTTTCGCCGGAACGAAATGTCTTTTCCAACACGCGGCCGGTCAGCACGTTCTTGAACTTGGTGCGCACGAAAGCCCCGCCCTTGCCCGGCTTGACGTGCTGGAACTCCACAATCTGCATCAGCCCCTGATCCGACTCAACGATCAGGCCGTTGCGAAAATCAGCCGTTGAAATCATGCAATGAGTACCTCTAATTCCTTGGAAGATCGTGTCAGAATCTCGCAACCGTCCTCGGTAACCACCACGAGATCCTCGATACGGACGCCACCCTTTCCGGGCAGATAGATACCTGGTTCAACCGTAACCACCATGCCCGGCCGCAACATTGTATCGGACTGCCTGTTGAGCCGCGGGGCTTCGTGAACCTCCAGGCCCACACCATGACCCAAGCCATGGCCAAACTGATCCCCGTAGCCGGCGTCACTGATGATAGCCCGGGCCACGGCGTCCACCTCGGCGCAACCCACGCCGGGCTTCACGGCCCCAAGTGCCGCCTGCTGAGCATTCAAGGTGATGGTATAAATCTCCTCGAACCAAGTTCCGGGGATCGTACCGTATGTGAAGGTTCGAGTCAAGTCCGAGCAGTAACCGTCAAGGACGCACCCCATGTCAATGAGTACCACGTCGCCCTTTTCCGGCGTTCTGGCACCCGGCATACCGTGGGGCAGGGAACTGCGTGGGCCGAAAAGCACGATGGGAGCGAAGGAGGCCCCTTCCGCCCCGCGCAGTTTGAATTCATAGTCGATCCGCGCCGCCACCGCCTGTTCCGTTTGCCCGGAACCGAGGTTCCCCGTCATATCGGCCAGGACCCCTTCCGCAAGCCGGGAAGCGCGACGGATACACTCGATCTCGGCCCGCGATTTAATCATGCGCAAGTCCGCGACAAGACGGCTGTTGGACACGCAATCACCGCCATAAGCCCCCCGCACCCGGTCGAGTTGATCCACTGTGTGCGCCGTGGGGTCGAAAACGGCCTGCCGGGCGCCCAGCGCCTTTAACCGTTCGCCCACGTGCGGCTCAAGCGCCCCGGTTACTTCCGTCACTTCGCACCCACGTACCTGCGCCTCCGCCTGTTCCGTGTAGCGAAAATCGCACAAAAAATGAGCCGCGTCATGGGTAACCACCAGGGCCGATGTTGAACCCCGAAACCCGGCAAGGTAGGCATTGGCGGACGGCGAAAGACTGAAAAAGGCATCGGCCCCCACATGGGCCATGCCTTCACGCAAGCGAACCATTCGTTCTTCCATAATTCAAGGGGTCCTTTTGATTTTCCGTTTCTTTCAGCCCAAACCATCACCCCACCAGGACGGAGCACGCGTTCAATTCATTTTTCGACCTCGGATTACACCGACAACATCGATGGGAATTATTCATTCTATTCAATTCTCAACCACGAATTGCACCGGCGGCACGGATGGACACGAAAAGGGGTTCATGCTCCCGCCCCGACATTCCCGCGCAGGCGGAAATCCACGGGAAAAGGCAAGGGGTTGCCCCGTATTATGGATTCCCACGTTCGCGGGCATGACTAACTCTTATCTGTCTTATCTGTCCTATCTGTCCATGGTTCCCCTGTGCTTTCGCGGGGATGACGGTACGGTAGAAGCAGCTTCTACTTTCCCGCGGAACCACGGCGGTTCTCCCTGGAGACGATTCCTGGTCCCGGCCTGACCGGGTTAGGGACGGCCCCCGTTATGTGCTTCGGCCCGTCGGGCGGCATGCACCTGGAACAGGGCGATGCCGGCGGCCACGGCGACATTCAGGCTG
>JAJRTN010000187.1 GCA_024278275.1 Candidatus Hydrogenedentota bacterium | reverse complement strand
CTGGCACTATGGGGCTTTACCCCTCACCCGGCTGCCTTCTTCGATACTGTTCGTGGGCTCGGTAATGATGGTGTCGGTCTCGGAGAGACCGTCCAGGATTTCGGCCCAGGTGTCGTTCTTCAGGCCGATGGTCACTTCGCGAAGCCTTGCTTTTCCGTCCTCAACGGCGAAGACATACCACCGCCCCTGGCGACGAAACGTGGCGCGTTCGGGCACGACGAGGGTGTCCCGGCTTTCCTCGGTGATGATGCGAACATCAAGCCGGGTGCCTGCGCGGAAACCGGGGTTGGTGTTGTCAAAGTCGATGAGAGTCTTTACGCGCTGCTGCTCGATGCCGAGGGAGGAGAGTTTCTTGAAGGCCGAGGGGTAGATGCGTTTAACCGTGCCTTGAAGCGCCCAGCCGTTTAATGCTTTGCCCCGAATTTCCACGCGCGCGCCCTCATGGATGCGGCCCACCTCCTCGGACAGCACGTCGCACTCGATTTCCATGGTGTCCAGGTCGCCGATCTTGAGGATGGGCGTTCCGGGCACGAGCACGCGACGGTTTTCAACGTATTTCTCCAGAACCGGTCCGGTCACCGGGGCCTTGACGGCGGTTTTCTCCAGGTCGCTCCGGAGTATGGCACGCCGGGCTTCCAATTGCTTGATCTCGGCCCGGTACAATTCACGGAGGTATTCGTTGTCGTTCACCGAGCCCGCCATGCGCCGGGCATTCAACCGGGCGATTTCCAGTTTTTTCGCCGCGGCGTCCTTTGCCACTTCGGAGCGCCGAAGGTTTTCCTCGGCGCTTCGGAAGCGCCGCTCCGCCGTGTCAAGTTGCGCTTCACTGGCAACGCCGTCACCCAGAAGGGTCTTCGCCTTTCATAGGCGCGCCGCGCCTCCCTGAGGTTGATGGCCGCGATGCTCCGGTCATGCTCCGCCATGGCCAACGCGTCGACCGCCTCCTTTTCACGCACCTGCGCGGAATCGACCTCTTCCGGCTTGGTCTTGGTCATGTCCACACCCGCGATTCGGGCCCGGGCCTGTTCAATCCCATAATCAATGCCCCGGGCCTGTTGCCGCAGGTCGAAGTCATCCACCGTCGCGACGACATCGCCCTTTCTCACCCGGTCGCCCACTTCCAGGTCGACGCGATTCAGCGTGCCCTGGAGGGGCATGTTTACCACGTATTCCTCCGCCAGGCGCGTTTTAGCTTCTTCCGCGATATACTCCCGCACATCCCGGCGCGCCGGTGTTCCCAATTCCACGGTCATGGGCCGGGGCCTCACCGAGTAGCCCATGGCGACGGCGAGGACCAGCAGCACGATTCCCCACAGGATGCGTTTCATGGCGCCTATTCCCGTTCTTTCAGCACTTCCACCAGGTCAAGGCGGAGGATTTTCCGCCGGACCGCCAGGTTGGCCATCAGGACAAACACCAACGTGAGCAGCACGGCCTTCACGTAGGCGCTCGATTCAATATAGAATGGCATGCGGTACAGGTCCGTGTCGTAGGCCTTCACCAGCAGCCAGCAGATACCCGCGCCCAGGGGCAGTCCGATGGCCGCCCCGATAAGTCCCAGCAGGATATTTTCATGGTAAAGGACGCGGCCCACCTCGGCGGTGGTGAGTCCCAGGACCCGCAGGGAGGCCAGTTCCCGCTGCCGCTCCGCCAGGGCCACCGAAGTGACATTGTAGATGATGGAGAAGGAAATAACACCGGCGAAAAGTAGGACCACCAGGTTCATGATCCGGCTGCTGCCCGCGAGGGTTTTCACGAGTGAATCGTAGGCGTCGCTGTTGAACACCACGGAGGCCACCCCCGCCACGTCTTTCATCTCCCGGTTGACGCTTTCCTTGGCGTCTTCGTCAATGCGCAGCAGAACGGCGTTCATGGCGAAGGACTGGTTCAGCAGCCGGCTCAATGCGTTGATATCCATGTAGGCGTTGGTGCCCATGAATTGTTGCGCCACGGCGCGCACGACGGCCCTTTTCTCCCCTTCGACGCGCCCCATGAGCGGCTTGAGCCGAATCGTGTCACCCACACCCACCCCCAGGATACGCGCCAGCCGGTCGGATAAGACGATGCCGGATTCTCCCACCGGCACCACCTTTCCCTTGAAGGTCATGAGTTTCTGCATTTCCGCCCCCCGGGGCAGACCGACGACCACCGTGTCCTTCTTGCGCCAGTCGGAAGTAATGGTGAAGGGGTATTCGAGGAGGGGTTCGACACGGCGGACGTGATCGAAGCGCGCCATTTCATAGTACGTTTTCTTGCCCCGTTCCCCCTGGAAACTGATCTTCACATCCTCCCGCTGCACTTCCTGGAACTGGAAGCGCAACCAGAACTCCATGCCCGACAAGCTGAAGAAGCCCATGATGACGAGACCGGTGGAGATGGCCACGCCAAACACGTTGAGTCCCGCGCGGAAACGATTCCGCGCGATGTTGCGGACAATCATCTTCCAGGTGAAGCCCAGGTTCCGCCATACCGGGCCGACCCGCTCGAGCCATACGCGATGACCCAGGGGGGGCGCTTCGGGACGCATGGATTCGGCGGGCTGTATGCGGGCCGCCCGTATGGAAGCCAGGAGCGCGCCCAGCGCCCCGAAGGCGAGGGCAATGCCCAGGCTGCGTGCCAGGACGTCCGGGTAGATGCGCGATTCCAGGATTGGAAACTGATATAACTGCACGTACACCCGGATGAGACCGTCGGCCATCCATTGGCCCAGCGCGAAGCCCCCCAGGCAGCCCGCGGCGGACAGGATGACGCCGTATTGAAGATAGTGAAGCGCCACGGACCAATCGCTGTATCCGTAGGCTTTCATCAGGCCGATCTGGGTGCGTTCCATGCGCACCATGCGGCTGAGCAGCACGAAAAGGATAAGCGCCGCAATAGCGAGAAAGAGGGTCGGCGTGATCCGGGCATTAACCGCGAGCCCTTGGATCTCGTCGCCCAGGAAACGCACCGAGATCTGGTCCTGCTGCTTCACCTTGGCGAATACGCCATAGCCATCGAGGACCTTGTCGGCGCGGTCGAGGATGGCGTCCAGCTCCTTCGGGTCGTCCACCTCGCCCAGGATGTTGTTACACGCCTCCTTCATGTCCAGCGCCGTCTCGGCAAAATGCTTCGGCACCCACAAGATGCCGAAGCGTTCCGGCGCGGGCACCATCTCCTGGAGCGTGCGGATCATGTAAACGTATTCCGGCGACAGCCCGTACCCGACGATGCGCAGGGAATACTTCTTCTCCTCCACCGAAATGCCCAGGCGGTCGCCGATGGCCAGCTTATTCAGCCGGGCAAAGCTGTCGCTGACAATCACCTCGTCCTGAACGCCGGGCTCAAAATACCGGCCCTCCATGACCACCACGTCGTTCATGACGGGCCGTCTTGGCACGGGCATGGAAATGATGCGGCCCACGCGGGGTTCCTCGACCCCTTCGATATCGACATTCACATCCTTCACCATGCGGGCGCGGGCCTTGCGCACGCCGGGGATCTCCTCCACCTTGAAGATCGCGTTGGCGGGGGCGCGCTCCAGCATGATCTCGAAATCGGCCAGGCGGTTTTGGGCATAGTAGGTGTCGCGGGTAAGGGCAAGATTGAGGTAGCACGAATGAAGACATATGTAACTGGCCGTGCCGCAGAGCACCACCATGATCACCGCGAGCGATTCCGCCCACGAGCGCAGAAGGGAACGAAACAGCTTCTTGTGCAGGACGGTCATTACCAGTCCAGTTCTTCGGCGCTTTGGCGCCGTTCATTCTCCACGATATTCCGTACCTGTCCGTCCATCATGCGCACCACCCGGTCCGCCATGGCACCGATGGAGGCGTTGTGGGTGATCACGATGAGGGTGGTTCCGAAACGGCGGTTAATGTTGTCCAGCACGTCGAGTACCACCTTGCCCGTGGAAATGTCCAGCGCCCCCGTCGGTTCGTCGCAGAGAAGAATCTCGGGCCGCTTCGCCACCGCCCGCGCGATGGCCACGCGCTGCTGTTCACCTCCCGAAAGCTGGGACGGGAAATGGGCGCGCCGTTCGCCCAACCGCACCATTTCCAGTGCTTTCGCGGGTGGTAGCGGATCGGGGGATATTTCCGTCGCCAGCTCCACGTTTTCCTCCGCGGTAAGGTTGGGCATCAGGTTGTAAAACTGGAAGACAAAGCCGATATGTTGCCGCCGGTAGCGCGTGCGCCGGGCCTCGGAATACCCCGCCAGATCAGAATCGCGAAAAAATACCTCCCCCCGGGTCGGGCTGTCCAGCCCCCCGATAATGTTCAGCAGCGTGCTCTTGCCCGATCCGCTGGGGCCGAGAATCACGAGAAACTCCCCCGCCCGAATGCTAAGTGACACGCCCCGCAGGGCCGACACGATCACCTCGCCCATCTGGTAGTCCTTGGCCAGGCCGCGAATCTGGAAAATATCGGTGTGGTTGGTGTCGTTTCCGGTATTCATGGGATGCACGCACCTCCTGACCGGCATAGTACCCCGTGCGGGCCTGAATATTCGCCCTTGAGCATCGTGGGACATGCTTCGATTTTCCCCCACCGGACGAAAGCAACCTGGCGGCGAGCCCGGTACCACTATTATGGGTAAAGCGTTGTTCGACTACCACGCCTCAAGTGTCCCTTGCGTAAAGACGATAATCCGCGAAACCAGGATACACGGCATGGCGCATGGAAGATCCCCTGGCCCATTATCCGCCCTTACGCCCCGTGATCGTCGTATTATCCGGGAAAGTTGGCGATGGTCTCCATTACATTTTCGATCGATTCTGCTTTGTTGGCCGTTGTCCCCGTGGACAGCGTTCGGATGATTGATTCGGGATGGGCGACGCGCCTACCATGTTCGAAGGCATTGAGACCTTTTCCGAGGAGATCATCCCATGAGAAGCTGTGCGCCCCATTTCGACACTTTGCGCGCCTACCTGGAAACCGTGCCGCTGGTGGATTGCCACGACCACTCGGTGGCGTGTGGTCCCAAGCACACCGACCCCATCCAGGCGATTATCACGGGGTACTTTGCGAGCGATATCCACAGTGCTTCGTCCGACGCGGAGGCCGCCCTGATTCAGGATGTGGGGCGAAGCCTGGAGGAGCGGTGGCCCGTGCTTGAGCGTGCCTGGAAGCGGACCTGCCACACGGGCTATGCCCAGGTCACGCGGCGTGTGTTGAAGCACTTTTATGGCGAGGACGATTTGACCCTCGACGCCCTTCGGCGTATTGAGAAAAAGCTGCCTGATTATTCGGATCCCGTGTTATTTGAGAAAGTGCTGGAGGAAGCGAACATTGCCGTGCGCATCGAGGACGCCTGGCCCGATCCCGCTTCGGCCCTGGATGGAACCTTCAAACCGTCCCCCGGGGCAGACTGGTGATCCCCCTTCCCGGCTTCCACAATATCTGTTCCCGCGAACAGGTGGACCAGCGCGTCGCGGCTCTTGGACGAACCGTGACCACTCTCGAGGAATACCTGGCGGCTTGCCGCGAGATCTTCGAGGCCTTCAAGCGTGTCGGCGCCATCGGGTTCAAGGACCAGAGCGCTTATTCGCGTCCCATCGACTACGGCAACCCCACCCGCGCCGAGGCGGAAGCGGTCTTCAACGGGTTCATGGCCGACCCGCGCCGGGTGGCCGCCTATCCCGATGGTATCCGTCCGTTGGACGACTACCTTTTTCATGCCTTCCTGCGCATGGCCCGCGACATGGATATGCCGGTGCAGATTCATACGGGGCACATGGCGGGTATTCGGAACGACATCGCCAAGACGAACGCGGTCGGTTTGACCTCGGTGCTGGAACTTCACCGCGATGTCCGCTTCGACCTTTTCCACGCCAACTGGCCTTACAGCGGTGAATTGCTCTTTCTCGCCAAGAATTACCCCAACGTAACCATTGATTTTTGCTGGGCCAACATTATCGATCCGGTGTACTGCCAGGCAATGTTCAAACAGGCTCTTGCCTCGGTGCCCCATGGCAAAATACATGGTTACGGCTCTGATTTTCTGGGACATCCCGACCGCGCCTGGGCCCATGCGGGCATTGCCCGGGACAATATGGCCGTCGCCCTGGCCGAAATGGTAGAGATGGACTATCTTGGCTTGGACGAGGCCAAGGAGGTCGCCCGCGCCTGGCTCTTTGACAATGCCAACCTATTCTTCCGCCTGGGCCTGTGACGCCGGCCGTGTCACCCTCGGCGCGCCCCATTGCGTTCTTGCGACACGGCGGTCTTCTGTAGTACCTTTGACACGTTCTGGTGGACGTGGCCGCGTCGGACCGGATCGGCCGCCAGGCAACACCCCGGGAATGAAGTCGGATTCCCTGCGGGTACGTTCGGGATGGCAAGCATGGCGGGGCGCTTCTTCTGTCCTCTCGAACGCCGTGAGCGATCCAAGGCCGGCCGCTTTGTTGTTTCTTGTTCTGCCGAGCGGCGTTACGTGTCGCCGGGTTACTCGAAAAGGAGTTGAAACTATGATTAGAAAGTGCTTTCGTGGACTGGTTGTCCCGCTTATGGTCGCACTAACCGCGGTAATGTGCGGGTGCAATCCCGCCTCACCGGGAAATGACCAGGGGGCGGCGAATGCATCCGCGCCGCAACCGGAATCCGCCGCGCCGGTGGCGAAGAAAACCGCGCCGCAACCGGCATCCGCCGCGCCGGTGGCGAAGACAGCCGCGCCCCAAGCGCCGACCGCGCCGGTGGCCGCGCCCCTTGTCGTGCCGCCTGGCAACCCGGAAAAGAAAGCCGAAGAACTCACCCAGGCGGCCGTGCCCGCGAAGGAAAGCGTGGGTCCCCGCGTTCACAGCGACGAGCCGGTCTTCGATTTCGGGCGGGTTGATAATACGCAAAAGGTGGAGCATGATTTTGTGGTGAAGAATACGGGTGATGCGCCCCTGGAATTGGGCAAAATCAAAACGTCTTGCGGATGTACCGTGGCAAAATTGACCAAGACCACCTTGCAGCCCGGCGAAGAAACATCCATTCACGCCACCCTCTCGCTCAAGGGAAAAGAAGGAACGAAAACCACGGTGGTCACCGTGCCCTCGAATGATCCCCAAACCCCCAACTATCAGCTCAAATTCACCGGGATTGCCGTGGCCTCGATTCGCGTCAAGCCTTACAGCCTCAACTATGGCCAGGTCGATGGCGACAGCCAGGTCGAGGACCGGTTCCTGACGGTGCAGGCGGTCGACAAGGACGTGACGTTCAAGATCACCAACACCGAGTGTTCCTCGCCTTATTTCGAGACGTCGGTCGAGGAAGTGCTTCCGGGCAAGTCGTACAAAATTACCGTGAAAAACGTGAAGCCCCTGAAGGAAGGACCCATCACCGGCCGGATTCGGATTTCCACCGATGATCCGGCGCGCCCCCAGTTCAACGTATCCGTGTATGGCAGCGTGGTCGGCGATATCGTCGTGGTGCCCTCCCGGATCAGCGTTCACTACAACGAGGATCCCGGGCGGAAAACCAGCCAGTATATACGCGTTGCCGCGGGCAAGGTGAAAGAGTTTGAAATAACGGAGGTCATCTCGCCGCTGGATGAGGTGCAGGTCGAGTTCAGCCCCCGCAAGGCCAAGTTCAGCGAGTACCTGATCAAGCTGACGAACATGCCCGCGAACGGCGTGCTTGACGGCAAGGAACTCATCATCAAGACCAACATCCCCGGCAAGCCCGAGATTCGTGTTCCCTTTATCAACAAGAAAACCACCCGGCCGGGCAGCCTGATCCGGCGGCCCAGTCCCACCAGGCCCCTCTCCAAGGCCAAGACGGTGAAAAAGTAGTTTCCAACCGGTGTCCGGTTGCATTGGCCCCGCGAGGCGCTTTTGCTTCGCTGTCGTGGACGTGTCACGTAAACGGGAAGAAAGCGGGAAAGGTTGCATAAGTACTTACTCTCAAGAAGGCCTTACAAAAAGCGAAACTTTTCATGCTGTGCCATCCATACGTTGTTGTGTTGAGGCCGTTAATCTCTTAGCAATGAAGTTCCGCACGAATGGTCACGCAAAGGGGTTCATGCTCCCGCCCCGTCATTCCCGCGAAGGCGGGAATTCACGGGAAAGGGCAAGGTGTTGCCCCCTATCATGGATCCCCGCTTTCGCGGGGGATGAGACGGTAAGGTAGAAGCGGCTTCCAGCCGCTTTGAAGAGGCTGGAAGCCCCTTCTACGTTCCTGTGGAACCACGGTTTTCCGTGGAAACGATATGCGGCATGCCTTGGGTTGGTAAGGTGAACTTACTTAACGTTGATTACGGAAACTGGAAACGAAAGGGTTCGTAGATGAAACAACTGTTTGCTATCCCCATATCCCTGCTGACGGCGCTGATTGTCGTGGGTTGCGCCCACGGGGCCGGCACCCGGACGAGCGGCACCCGGACGGCCCTGGATGCCTATATTGCCAAGCCCGACAGCAACTACCATTACGAAATGCTGAAACGTGTTGAGGGCGCCGGCTGGACGGGGTATCTGCTTGATATGACCTCCCAATCGTGGCGTTCGCCCGAGGAGGTGGACCGGGTCCTGTGGCAGCACTGGATCCGTATCATCCGTCCCGAGGGGGCTTCCTTCGATACCGCCCTGCTCTTGATCACCGGCGGAAGAAACGGCGGTTCGCCACCCACCAGTATCGACGACATGCTCATCAAGATCGCCATGGAAACCAGGACGGTGGTGGTCGAGTTGGACATGGTGCCCAACCAGCCCTTGACTTTTGCCGACGAAGATAAACCCATGGTCGAGGATGAAATCATCGCCTACACCTGGGAGAAGTTTCTCCTTACGGGCGACGAGGAATGGCCGGCCCGTCTCCCCATGACCAAGAGCGCCGTCCGTGCCATGGACGCCGTGCAGGATTTCTGCGCCACGCCCGAAGGCGGCGGTTTGACCATCAGGAACTTCGTGGTGGCCGGCGGATCGAAACGCGGCTGGACCACCTGGACCGTGGCGGCCACCGACCCCCGTGTGGTGGCCATCTGTCCCATCGTCATCGACATGCTTAACCTGGAGCCGTCCTTCCGGCATCATTGGGAGGCCTATGGCTTTTGGGCGCCCGCCGTGGGGAACTACGCGGAACGGGGCCTGATGGACTGGATGGGCACGCCCGAATACGATGCGCTGTTGGACATCGTCGAACCGTACCGTTACCGGGACCGCCTCACCATGCCCAAGCTGGTGATGAATGCCGCGGGCGACCAGTTCTTTGTGTCCGACTCCTCCCAGTTCTACTGGGACGATCTCAAGGGGGAGAAGATTCTCCGTTATGTCCCCAATGGCGACCATGGACTCGATGGCACCGACGCCCCCTACACCCTCGGTGCATTTCTCCAGTATATCCTCGCCAAGAAGCCCCTGCCGCGCTACTCCTGGACCTTCCCGGAAGACGGTGGGATTAACGTCGTGGCCAAAGACAAGCCCATGGCGGTCAAGGTCTGGCACGCCACGAACCCCGATGCCCGCGATTTTAGCGTCGAATCCATCGGCAAGGTCTGGACCTCGGAAGATATCAAGCTGCGTGACGACGGACGCTATCCCGTCCGCATGGACGCACCCGAAAAAGGGTGGACCGCCTACATGGTCGAATTGACCTACCCCGGCGCGGGGCGGACACCGCTTACCGTGACCACCGGTATCCGCGTCGTGCCCGACACGCTCCCCTACACCTACACCCCGCCCGCCAACCCGCCCAAGGGGTTCATGACCGGCAAATAGACCCGGCGAAAGGCCCCCGGCACGTCAAGCACGGCGCGCCGGGGGCTTCTCGCACTTGCGCAACCCGAACAGGGGCGCGCATTCGTGGAGGACGGAGCGGTGCGTTAGAAGTACACGATGGTGGACAAGAGCACCCGGTGTTGCACAACGTCCTCCCGGAATCCGGGGATGCCGCGGACGTAATCGCCGTTCACATCATTCCCGTAGCGAAGTTGGTAGGCGAGATCAAAGTTAACGCGTTGGCGTGTCAACAGGCCCAGCCCCAAGGTGAATCCATAGAAGCGGTCGGGCTTGCCGTCGGGGGAGCCGCCGATGAAGCGGAAGCGGGAACGTCCACTGGCGGGTTCCTCGTCGTAGAAAATACCGGCTCGAAGGGTCCAGAGACGGGGCATTTCCTCGTCGGGGTGGCGGGGGATAAACACGTATTCTCCGCCGAGCCGCATGGTGTAAGTGGGATCGAAGTGGACATGCTCGACGGGCTTTTCGAGGTTATGCGCGTCGATGAGCGAGGTGCGAACCCCGCGGGCATCCTTCATGTAATGGTCGTTCCAGTCGACGCGGGTGACGTCGAGGGAAAGGGTGAAGCGGTCATTGAAACGGTGGGCCACCCCGACGGCGAGGGCATCGGGAAATCGAATCCAGCGCCGTTCCTGCTGTGAGAAATGAAGAAGCTCCACTCCGGGGCCGGTTACCAGGGAAACCCGTGGAAACCCGAGATCGCTTCGTGCGGAAAAGCGCCGGTAGTTCACCGACCCCGTGAAGGCCGTGTCGTAGCGCAGGCCCACACTCGTGCGGTCCGTGGGGGTCCACAGCAGGCCAAGCGTGGCATTCTCCCCGGTGAAGTCGTCGTAGGATTCACGTTTCTTGATTCGGGTGATGGTCAGGGTACCGAGAAGGGAGGTGGCCCCCGTGGTGGAAACTTCCTGGACCCAGTCATTCTCGCCGAGGAAGCTGCTGCGCCAGAAGTTCACGGTGACGCCGAGCGACAGGCGTTGCGTGAGTTCCAGGGCGACTGCCGGTGAAATCGCGTGCAGTCCTCCCGATTGACGAAAGCGAAAACGCTGCCGGTTAAAAAAGAGACCAAAACCACGGTTAAACGTGGCGGTTTGGAAGGGCACGGAAAAGGACCGGTCAAAATCATATTTTCGCTGGAAATTCATGGAGAGGGTGAGATTCCGCCCGAGCACCAGTCGCCTCAGGGGCCACGCCACACTCAGGTAATTGAGGTTGAGGCTCTCCATGTAAGGGTTCGTTTTGAACTCGGGATGACCCGCGGCCCGGAAGGACTCGGACACGCCGTTCCAGGAGCCCACAATGGAAAGCTCGGGCCGTTCGAGTTGCACCAGTCCCGCGGGATTCCACGAGGCGGCCGTCGCGTCGTCGGCGATGGCAACGAAAGCATTCGCCATGCCGGCGGCGCGGGCACCCGCCCCCACGGGGCTGGGCGACATGGGAAGATCGAGTTCTTGTCCCACCACCGCGGGGCAGGAGAAGAGACACAGTACTACCAGTCCAGATAAGCGTAGGACGCCCGGTTTACTTGGTGACAACGATATCCCCCTTTCTTGGCGGCGTTTCCGCGCTTTGCTCCGCTTCCCTGTTCACGATCCTGGCGATACTGAAATCCGGCCCAACCTGCGTGACGCGGGCCTGCCCGAAAATTTCCCGCTCGTTCCAATCCGGATCGGTTTCACGCAGCAGCAGCAGGGGCATGGCCGGGCGTACAAGATCGGATTCACGCAGGTCGGTCTTTATGATATGCCCGTCCTTCACTCTTGTTATGGTGCCTTCGACCCGGGGAAACAACTGTTCCAACTGGAGCGCGAGATTTCGAATCAACCGATCATAGTCGCCCCGGGTTTCCACCGGACCGGCCACCTCCGCTATTGCCACTTCCACGCCCGTTTCCGCTCTGTTCAGCATCACCTTCAATTCAAGGGTGTGCGAGTACTTCTGAACGACGATACCGATGAGTTCGGCGGGCACCAGTCGCCCCAGAACCAAGCGGTTTTCGCGTGATCCCAAGAGTTCGCTGAGTTTCAGTTCCATGAGTGTGTCATCCAGGTGTTCCCTGTTGACCATTCTGAAGCGTTGCCGCTTCGGCCCGCCCAGCCAATCATAGAGCTCGTCGATGACATAATCTGTTGGAACGGAAAGGGGAACGGGATTGCCCTCGATAACTTCACCCAAAATGGCGAGACTCAACCGGTTTTCACGCAGAATTTCCGGAGAAGGTTCGCGAATGACCGTGACCGATACCTCATGGATTTCACCGTTGGCGCAGGTGAGCTGCGCGTGTATTTCGTTGCGTCCCAATGCCAGGATAAGCCTGCGGCTCACGGCCTGGAACGTGCGATCCGGTAGAAACTGGATTGGCGTGCCCGTCAGGCGAACCTCGCGTAATGGCCCGGGCGCGTCAATATCGAGGACCACGGCGACGTCTTCCCGGCGAAACACCTGCCCATCCTTCAAATGGCGAAAAGAGAGCACGTTGAGCCGCGGTCCCTCGTCCTTGGTACTCACGGCGGCCAATACGGTATTGACGAACAGTCCCGATATGAATCCGTCTTTTCCCATGGCGCGGGAGGCAAGGGGTTTGGGCGGCGTGCTCGATGCCGCGCGCTTTACGCCCCGCACCTCGCCCACGGTGCGATTTCCAAGGGTATCGGAGCAGACGTATCGAAGCGGCGCGTTTGCCGGGATCTTGGCGATTTCAACCCTGAATCCCGTCACGCCATCCCGGTGTTGGGTCAAGGCGGCGCTGATTCCCGCGATTTCCAGGGAGGCAACGCCTGAGGCATCAAGCGCCACCCCCGTCAGGATGCCCGGCAACGATGGGGAAGCATCAAAACTTACTGCGGGCCCATCCACATCCACCAGCAACGAAAGGGATTCCACCGTCTCGTGGCCCGCGAGATCACGGGCGACGATCTTCACCGTGTTCTCGCCGGGTTCCAGCCGTATCGTGCGGCGAAAGGCCACCGATTTCCCCGGCAAAGGCAGGGGCGCCGGTGTGCCGCCCACCAGCACTTCATGCACCAGCGTGCCGTCCATCACCGTGCCTTCGATGACATACTCCCGTGCCGCCAGGCGCTCCTCCCGTGGCGACGTCACTTCAATCCGGGGCGGCTCCCCGTCATCACCCGCTTCCCGCGCCAGGCGAACCCGGACTTCACCGAGGTAATAGTCGCACCGCGCCGAAGGGTATTGGGCGTGGCTTTTCTCCAGGTACTTCAACGCTTTTTCAAGCCGGCCCTGGAGATAGAACGTGATACCCAGTTCACGGTTTGGAAAGTACTCGGGGAGGAAATGGAGACCGTAGGTTCGCGCCCACCGCTGGTCGGTGGACCGCCCCTTCAGGGCCGTCTCGAAGTCCTTGACGGCATCCGGGTAGAGGCCGGTGTCGAAACGCTCCCGCCCACGCGCATAATAATTCCACCATCGTCCGCGAAATACGCCTTTGCCCATGGCGCGTGACGGCTTCTCCTTCGCCCCGGCCGGCGCCGTTGCACACCCCGGCGCCGGCAGCACGGCCACGGCGAGCATGACAAGGGCGCAAGTTCCTCTCAAAACAATTCGTGGCGTCATAAGTACCTCCACATTGAATGAACACCAGTTTTCCTGGTGGAGTGTTGCCGGTGTTATTGCATCAGGCGGGCGAAAAGGCCTTCGGGGGGAATGTCGCCGAACGATAGCCCCTCCAGGCGAACCGATGCATGATCCGGGCCCACCTCTTCCGTGACCACGGCGTACCGTCCCGTATCCGGTTCTCCCTCGTGGGGCGCGATCATCAGGCCAAACCTCATGCCGGAATCAACGCCCACGTTGCGGCCGATGTTCAGTACGGCGCCATCGGCCCGGCGGGAGAGTCTTCCCCGCAGGGGAAAAGCCCGGCGAATTCTTTCCAGGGTTCCGTCAACAAGACCGTCAAGCAACTCATGGCGCGTCATGTTCCGGCGAATGGGCACCTCGGGGCCGGGAAACTGTTCGGTGGTTTCCGTGTCGATAAGCTCAACGCTTAACAGATCCTCGCCCAAGACGGAGAAAAACTGGGTCTGAACCAGGCACCGTGCCCCCAAAACCCGGCCAAGTTGCACTCGGGGATCATCGCCGGACAACAATTCGGATATGGACTGTTCCGTGAGCGCCTTGTCGAGCACCTCGCGGTCCACCATGGTGTGCCCGCCCTTTTCCCGAAGACTCCGTTCCAGCATCCAGGGCAGGCTTTCCGTCAACCCCACTTCGCGTGCCAGCAGGCTGTTTACACCGTCGGCGGCAAGAACGCACAAGGTAACGGGGCGGCTGGTCCATGAATCCTTATCCCCTGCCGGACCTTCCTTCCTGTTCCGCAGCAACTTCGCCAGGTCCGAAATCTGTTGGTCCACGCGTTCCTGTCGTGCGGTATCCGCACGTTGACGTGCCAGATCCTTGACGGCCTCGGCCACGGACAGGGTCATGGCGTCGGACGACTTGGACACCGTGGCCAGCAGTTTCGCCGACAGGTCGAATTCCCCCAAATCATAGAGCGCCCTTCCCAGCAGTACTTGATGCTCCACCCATTGCCAATCGAACACGAAATCCGATTTTTTCATGCCGCGCAACGACTGGACAACGGCTTCGGCTTTGCCCTCGGCAAGATCCAGGCCGGCCAGGAGGAGCCGGAGATAGGCACTCGATGTGGCGCCCGCGGTTTGCTCCAGTTGGGCACGGGCCCTGGCGCCATCGCGTGCGTGGGCCACCGAGGCCAATCCCTCGGCCCGCTTTTCGGAGTCGGACAGCCTCTCGAACTGCCGTTCGGCATCATCGAGGCGTCCGCGCAGAAGATAAACATAACCCAAGTCGAAGATCGCCCGTTCATCGCCGGCGTCACGCTCCACGATCGCGACGAGAATCCTCTCGGCCTCCAATAGCTTGCGCTGATCTATGAAGTTTTCCGCTTCGGCCACGCCCGAGGCGGCGCCCGACATGTAGGCCAATCCTCCAGCCACGGCGGCGATCAGGACAACAATGGCCGCAATGCGACTGAGTCGCCGCCGTTGGCGTACGGAGCGCGGCGCCATGGTGGAGATGTCGCCCTGTTCCATCCATTCCTGCAACTGCGTGCGAACCAGCGAGGCGAACTCCAACGCCGTTTGAATACGGTCGTCCGGATTATGGGCCGTGGCGCGTTCGACCAGTGCCAAAAGGGGTTTCGGAAGGTCCTTCCGGTACCGGGACAAAGGGATGCGGCGGTTTCTTCGGACGTTTTCCATCACCTCGCTGGCATTGCTCCCCACGAAAGGGCGTCGGCCCGACAACAATTCATAGAGAGTCACGCCGAGGGAGTAAATGTCCGTTCGCTCATCCATCTCGCCGCCCCGCACCTGTTCGGGCGACATGTAGGGGGGTGAACCGCTGATTCCATTGAACAACGTGCTCGCGTCGGCCTTGTGGAATCTCGCCAGACCAAAATCGGCGATCTTTACGCATCCATCTTTTTCAATGAGGATGTTTGCGGGCTTGATGTCGCGGTGGAGCACCCCCGCCTTATGGGAGTAGGCCAAGGCCTCCGCGGCCTGCATGATGATCTTCAGTGCCTTCTCGATTTCTATCCCGCCGGGAGAGGCATCAAGCAATTGCGCCGCGTTGGATTCGACGTATTCCAACGCGAGATAGCACTGACCGTTCACTTCCCCCCAGGCGTGGATCTGGAGAATGTTCGGGTGTTTGCCCAAGGCGGCAAGCGCCTGTGCCTCTCGCTCGAAAGCGCGAAGATGCTTTGGATCTACCTGGTCGTGAAGCAGCTTTAGCGCGAGGGGACGGCCCAGTTTCACATCCTCGGCGCGATAAACACGCCCAAAGCCGCCTCGTCCAAGCAGGCTCTTGACATGAAAATTTCCGATCTGGGCGCCCAGGAGGGGGTCGCTCATCACCTCATCCGCCTTGAGGGTTTTCGTGCTTCCCAAGGCGTCAACATTCGTCCAGGCGGGCACTTTCCCAGGAACGGTCCGTGTATCCGAAGCGGAAACGTTGTTTTTTCCCGCCTCGTCCCCGATCTCATCACCCATGTTCCGACCCCTCCAGAAGGGCACAACCTCGTCGCGCCCATGTCTTCCGTGTCCGTCACTATATCAGACCAAATCCATTGTGCCAACTGATCCATTAGACGGACGGATTCATCGGGCGCATGCATTCCTGGCAACCCTTCACGGCTATTATGGACCGTTATTGCGGGGGGCTGACCCGGCTGCTTCAACCCAGCCGATCTTTACTTAGCCACTGTCCAAAAAATGGGGGCAGCTTCACCATCCAGTATGTGGCGGTCCCGCTGACGAATAGTTTTTTTGTAAATAGCGCTTGTATGCAATCATTGTGTTTTTACGTCCAATGAAGTATGGTGAACCGGGCAACGAACTGCGCCGCATTTCGATCCGGCGGGCAAAAAACGCCTCAGGGGTCCGGAGTGGATTGGCTCCGCAAGACCCTGGACAGGCCGAGGTATCTCATGGGTGATGACCGGGGAAAAGGACACTCCGCCCGGGAGGATATCCCTTGTATTTCCGTACGAATTGAATCCGGTCAACGGACCGGCGAACGCTATACCTTTCGAAAAACATGCATCACCCTGGGCCGTGGTGTTCAGAACGATGTTACCTTGGCCTCGGACAGTGCCGTTTCCAATCAACACGCCCTGCTTACCTGGCGTGACGGGCATTGGGAAATCGAAGACCGGGGAAGCAAGAACGGAACGTACCTGGCCACGGGCGCGGAGCGCATCCGTTTGACCGGTCCGCACCGCCTGGATACCTCGGAAAACTAGCTGTTGGGACTCACGCTGTTGCGTTTTTCGGAGGGCATGCCCCGGGAAAATGCGGACAAATCAGCGCATCGGAAGGTCACGGGGAGTCCCGGCAGGAAGAGCATGGCCGCTCCACCCGCGTTGTTGCGTGTGGAGCGGGTCGATGACCGACTCGTTTTCCAGCTTTATGAACAGGGGGCTTGCCTGGGAGAGCGTTCCATCCCTTACGACCCTGCCGACGCAAGGGAGGTGAGCCAGCGTTTCGCCGCTCTTTTTGCGCGCGCGGTTGCACTCAATCCGCTGCACGACGCCGACCTGGGCCGCCAAACCGCTTTGGAGTTGGCGGAGCTCGGACGACACGTTACACAGCACTACCTGCCCAAGCGCCTTTACCCCAAGATCGCGGCGGGAGCGGGCCAGGCCATGATAATCTCGCACAAACTCCCGCTGTTGGGGATTCCCTGGGAATTGGCCCTCGTGGAGGAGGAGTACATGGCGCTCGCCATGCGTCTGTCGCGTCAACTCGTGGTTCCCGATCTCACGCAGCCTTTGACGGGCGCTTCGGAAACCGGCCCGTGCCGGTTACTTTTTGTAGTAAACCCGACGGGTGACTTGCGAGAAGCACAGTGCGCCGCCGAACAGTTGTTCGAGCGCGTCCGCTTGGCCCGGCCGGACGTGGCGATTTCATGGGTGGCCCGGGATCGTGTGAACCGGATGGATTTGTTGCGCCGACTTGAACGGGCCGACCTGGTCTATTTCGTGGGGCATTGTGAACACGATCCGAATGCACCCGCAAACGGCGGGTGGCCCCTGGCGCACGGCCGCGTGTCCTGCGCGGACTTCCGGCAAATGAAAAGCCCGCCACGATTCATGTTCGCCAACGGTTGCGAAACGTGCCGGGAAGATTCCTCCCCGGCGCCCCGAATGCCCGGCGGCGTGGCCAGCAGCCTTCTGATTCCCGGGGTCCAGGGATACATTGGCTCCCGCTGGGCCATACCGGAACGGGCCGGCGCGCGCTTTGCCGGCCGCTTCTTCGGACACCTCCTGGCAGGCCAAAGCGCGGGCGAGGCACTGCGCCGAAGCCGAAAGGACGAGGTCCGGGAGTTTGGTCTCCAGTCCATGCTTTGGGCCGGTTATGTCCACATCGGATTCCCCGATGAAGAGATCCTGCCCCCCTCCGGGATGTCCATGTATGCGTGAGGGCCTTTATGCCGTCTAATCCCCATAAGGAAGCGGAGGCACTCCTGGCCGGTTGCGTTGCCGGCGCTGACGGCGCATGGGAGGAATTCCTGAGCCGCTATGGGCGGCTCATCGCTTTGACCGTAAATACGGCCTGTTTTCGCTGTGACGGACATGGACGCGAAGAGAAGGACCTGGTTTCCCATGTATATCAGAAGCTCATTGAGAACGATTTCGGAAGACTTCGCGCCTGGCGTGGCGAATCCCGGTTCACCACCTACCTTGTCCAAGTCACCAAGAACCTCTCAATCGATTATCTGCGCCGGAAGCAACCATTTTTCGAGCGGAATCACATGACTCCCATGGACGACAGCAGAAACGCCATCCAGGTGCCGGGCGTGCCCCCGAGCGACGCCACGGTGGCGGAGGATCTGGATCGGTTGCGAGCGGCCATCGATGGGTTGAGTCCGAAACAGAGGTTGATTATGAGGCTACGTATGAAAGGGCACTCCCTGCGCGAAATCGCCGGCATTCTCAATGTGCCGCGGGGGTCGGTCTTCGCGGGTAATTCACGCGCCCTTGAAATCTTGCGTAAAGTGCTCAACGATGGCCGAAAGAATGACCACTCGGACGAGAAGGGTTGACGCCATGAAGTGCCTTAGCAAGGAAGAACTCATTTTGGCGCTCGGCAGTGATGGCACGCTGGACCCTGGTGAACCCCATGTACATGAACATGTGGCTCATTGTGCCGCCTGCCGGGCCCTTTTAGAGGAATACCGGAGTGTGCTTGCCTTGACCGCCAGGATTTTTGACGAGGAGGTTTTTGAGGAAACACACTACTGGGTCGATGACAACCTTATTGCCGGCTACATCGACAACAATCTCGACGAAGACGTGCGCGAACAGGTCGAAAGGCATATTGCCGGTTGCCCTCGATGCGCCAACCAGCTCTCCGAACTCGCCGAGTATATGAAAGCGGTCGGACCGAGAGAACAGGGACTCACCTTTGCCCTGAAGATTATGCGGAACGGTCTTTCCATGCTGCGTCACCCGGCCTCCGGTTTTCACTCGGGAGAGGCCGCACCCGTCCTGCTGGGCGCCGAGGACGGTGACACACGGCCCGTCCTCGCCTGGTCCCAGGATATCGACGATCTGCGCCTGGATTTTTCCGCGGTACACGTGGACGACGAACACGTGAGCCTGGCCGTGAACATCTACAAACTTGTCTCTGACCGGATGCCAACACGCCTTTCCCTTTGGGAAAACGGCGAACTGGTCCAATCCGAGTGCCTCTCCGATTGCGGGGGCCTGGTGCTGCAAAACCTGAGAGCGGCCAGCTATCGGGCCGAGATCGAGGTCAACGAACACACCAGGATTCCCCTGGTGATTGACTTGGCAAGGGATGAGGAATCATGAACGTGCGACGAGATGGCGACTTCTCGCGTTCCCCACGCGCCAGGGCAGTGACACGGAGCGCGCACGCGGACAGGTATTCGCTGTATTCTTTCGTCATGGATTCCTGCCGCCACGCCGTCCTGTTGGACCATGTCAAACGCCGTGCCGATTATTGGTCAGGCCTGACAATATTATTCGGGTTCTTGCGGCAACCCGTGTCCACTTTTTCATATGTCGGAAAGTTTTTAGTCCCAATACATCTCCTTTATTGCCAGTCAATTACATTGAATAGCGAGAGCATTACTACAGCGGCTGGTATGAATGTTGCTCTCATTTCAGCCGGGAGCACACCTTGAGCTTTTTCGTGGGGTGGTGGCGGTTGGTGGTGAAGTAAAACGGTTCACACCGTTTGGGGTGTCGATTTTATTTCGTGTCTGTTTGGGGGTCATCTGGATGCACTTTACGGGAGAGGTGTGTTTCGCCGGTCCCGAGGTAACCGTAGGGCATGCCAGGCGTTATGGCATGCATGGATAGGGCGTATTGAACAACAAACGCGAGGAAAGAATCATGAAATGGATGGGGTTGATTACATGTGCTTTGACGGTATTCTGCGTTACCGCGGGAGCGGACACGACTCCGATTGATTTGAACGACTTCTGGGGCGATCCCACGGTCACAGTGGCGGCGGACGGGACTTGGGCGTCCTTCATCGAATCCTCATCCTTCGCCAGCGTCATCCTTGCCAACGATCCCTTTCTGGGCGACCCGGAGGTGATTCTCGCGGGCGCCGGCGTTTCGCTGCAATTCGAGTACGACTTTCAGGAAAGCGTCCTCGGCGATGACGAGTTTGGGGTTTGGGTTATCGACCCGAACACCGGGTGGAGCCTTGGTGCCCCGTACGAGTTTTTCCTCGGTGATTCAGGAACTGGAACGGTTTCTTTCGACCTCTCAGCCCTGGCCGGAATGACAGGGTTGGGATTTCAATTTCAACTCTCCTCTCTTCCCGGTGATACCGATTCTGGATCAACCCTTGAGATCCGCAATATGCGCCTCGTGACGCCACCCGTTCCCGAACCAGCGACGGCAACGTTGCTGGCCACGGGACTGGTATTTCTCGTGGCCAGGCGCCGACGCGTGATGGTGGCGTGACCGGCGTGGTCCGCGCTTTGCTGCGGAATAACGTAGATGCGACTTTTCGTCGCATTGTAGAGGGACTGGAAGTCTGCTTCATGGGGAATACAGCCCGGTATTTGGATGCATCCATAGAAGGTAGAAAGGTGGATTCGGCAGTCACTGGAGGTTCTTTTTCGGTTCAGGGATGACGGAGAGCATTTGTTTTAGAAAGATACGCCGACAGCGGCGGAAAGGGGATTGAACATGAAGACGAACGGAACACATTTGTTGAACGCAGGGGTTGCATTATTTCTTGCCTTGCTGGTGCTAACCGGCGCGGGTTGCCCTATTCTGGGACCGACTGACACGCAGCAGGAACTGGATTCACTCATTGTCGCCAAGAGCGCCGTGGCGGGTATCGCCGTGGATGTCTCTCAAGTTCGGTACAACCGACGAACGGGCGAATTTTCCGCGTTGCTGACGTTGACAAACGGCTTGTCAGACAGCTTTTCTCCTCCGCTGTCGGCTGTCATTCAGAACATCACGACACCTACTGTCAGCGTACTCAATGCCGATGATATGACACTCGACGGGGACCCCTTCTTCGACGTCTCCCATCTGGTGTCGGATGGCTCCTTTGACCCGGGAGAGTCCCTGGCCTTCCAGGTCGTGTTCGACAACGCCGCCCGCGAACGCTTCGAGTTCGATGTGGTCCTGGTGGACCATCTTGGGACAGGGACCGTGTCGGCCTTGTTTTCCATTGTGCCGATTGCAGGTGATTCACCCCTCATCGTTGAATTCATGGACGAATCGACCGCCGAAGGGGCCGGTAAACGAACCGATATCGCCACCATCACCGAGTGGCTCTGGGATTTTGGCGATGGTACCACCAGTGATCAGCGTCACCCTTATCATGTTTATACCGTACCGGGTACCTACACCGTGTCTCTCACCGTGCGGGACACCTTGAATGAATACCAGGACACATTTGTCGCAGCGGACTTTGTTACTGTCACGCCCGGTACGGATTCCGACGGCGATGATCTGTCGGATTCCCTCGAAGCGGCCATTGGCACCGACCCGAATCTCTGGGATACTGATGGTGACACCTTCAGTGACGGCAAAGAGTATTTTTCCGATATACTTGATCCCCTCGTACCCGACGCCATACCCGCGCCCGGGGTCACGGTACTGAATAACTTGCCCGACATCCAGATTGAATCCTACGATCCGGACACCGGCACGCTGGTATTCATCTACACCGGGTCCACGAAGGCTGCTCCCACCTTCAACGCGGGGGAAGTCCTCGTTTTCGCTGCAAGACGCGACACAAATGCAAAGGGCTTCTGGAATGATCTGGGCGGTTTTGCCACCGATATTTCGGGCAAGATTGTTTCGGTGCTTACGGACCCCGTGGCCGCAGGCCTTCGTTTCACAATCTCCATGGTACCACCCGAACTCATTGAGATTTTTCGTGGTATTGATATTACGTGGACAGAGGAAGTAGTCCTTCGCCCGAGCGGGATGCCCATGGAAAATGAACCCCTGCTTACGTTGAAGGGCAATAACCTGGAGTTTGGCCTGGACTATATGGATTTCGCTATAACCGGGACCGTTGTCGTTTCCCTGCACATAGATAATGGGACTTTGGTCTTCCTTGCTGGCGAGGTCGACGGCGATATGACCATCTGGCTGGATGTCTACGCCACAGCAAACATGAACCTCCAGAAGGATTTCGAAGCCGACTTGGGTACCGTTCTGATTCCATTGGGTCCCATTCCCGCAACCGCTGAATTGAATCTTACGGCTGCGCTGCATTTGTCCTTCGATGGTACGGCGCACGTGACAACAGGCTTTAACCAGCAGGCCGGCGTACGCTTTGGATTTGAGTACCTTCACAGCACGGGCAGTCTAGATCCCATCAGCGAATTCACGGCAGGCGGTTATTCCCACGAACCTGAGTTCACCCTCAACGCTAAGGCTGAAGCCAAAGTAACAGTCATCCCTAAACTGGGGATCTCTCTTTACAGTATCGTAGGCGCTTACGTTGGCGTTCGCCCTTATCTGAGCGCTCACGTGGAAAGCGACATGGCCGAATGGGACACTTGTCTGCTCTCCGCAGGCGTGGATGTCGGTATCGACGCGTTTGCCAGTCTGGAAGCCAACTTGTTTATCTTCAACTTTAGTGCGGAATCCAGTTTCCCGGAACCACCTCTTTCCAAGCCACTCTGGAGTGGCTGCGTCATTCCCGTTGGAGGCACGGAGGATCTTGATGGCGACGGCATACCCGATTCTTGGGAAATCACCAACGGCGTCGATGATCCCAACGGCGACCCGGATGGCGATGGCCTCACAAACCTGGAGGAATACCAGCACGGCACGGATCCCAACGTGGCCGACACGGATGGCGATGGCGCAAGCGACGGCGATGAAGTGGCGGCGGGCACGGACCCGAACGATGGCAGTTCTGTTGTGGTCCCCGGTTTTTTGCTTGCCGTTGGCGAAAGCAGTGGCCAGATTTCCGTCCTGGATTTGAATAGCGGTGCAATACTGTCCACCGCAAACCTTCCCGGCAAGAGTGTGGCACGCTTAGAGGGTGTTTGCAAAGGCCCTATGCCTTTGGGTGGGGCAACCTTTTGCTCATGAGGTTTATCATGGCGATGAGCACCATGGCTTCGCTGTTCTCGGTCAATTGCTCATAGTCCTTTGAGAGCCTTCGGTATCTGCCG
>JAJRTN010000186.1 GCA_024278275.1 Candidatus Hydrogenedentota bacterium | reverse complement strand
CGCATTAAGTATAGCATATGTTATATACGCTATACTTAAAAGTCAAGAAGAAAGCCCGGCAAAGCCGGGCAGATGAAAGGGGTGGCAGTCTCTTGCGGCAGAGGGTTAGCCTAAACTACACTTTGCAAACACCCTCTAAGGAAGTTCATTCTGGGTTTGTCATCGGGGAGCATGTTGAACCCCGGACACCAGATAGCGATCACCTCGTTCAGCGCCCTGTACATGGCTAATTCACCGCCGCCGTTTACATAGATTTGCAGGCCGGGCCGCGCTTTGAGCACCTGGCGCCCAAAGGCGATATAGTGATTGACCGTGTCCCAATGGCCACAGGGCTCGTCGCGGGGATACAGCGCCACATGGTCTTCATCAATTCCTTTCGCCGCCAGGTGCGCCATTAATTTCTCGAAATAACCGGCGAGGCGCGGCACATAGGCATCGGACTCCATCGGGACGCCCAGCGCGGGAATTCCGCTCATGAGCAGGAAGACATCGTGACCGTCCATCGGTGCCACGAATTCGTCCAGTGCCGTGTAATCAATATTGATCTGTACTGGGTCGTCTTCGCCGGCAGTTGCCGCGGGAAGCCCTACGATGAACACATTGTTGCCGTGGGCCAACAAGTCCTTCACAGCGTTGTCGTTGTAACGCGCCCAGCAGCAAAGCCGCATCGCTCCAGGCCCCGCCATCTGGAACGGCAGCACTTCCAGGATGATCTCAGCCTTCGTTTCGGATCCGCCCGTGTCGAAAGAGACATCCACCTTGTGGGTGCCTGCTTTCACGCCACTCAGATCCAAATCCAGCCACATCTCGCGCGTTTCGAGCGAAGGAATAACCATCTTGCCATCGCGCAACGGCACGATCGGGTCCCACGCCGTCGCGCCCAGGTTCGTCGGCACAGGTTTCACCTCGTGGGCCGTCGCGGTGGGACCTCCGGGTCCTGTCTCCACACGCGTCCCTATCATTACGGTATCGAGCGTCACATTGAACAGTTTGACGGAGACCGGTTCGTGTTCACCCGGGACACAACGGCGCGTGATACGAAGCGGTATGGCCGCTTCCGATGGCAGCTGCTTGTCCACATCCCGGTTCTCCCACGTAGTGCCCTCAAAGGCCACCACTAGGCTGTCCGGCGCGTTCGCGAGAAGCGATGCCGAAGCATGTGCCAAGGCCAGCGCCCGCTTCGCCCGGACGTTGAGCGCCACTGTTCGGGCGTTCAGTTGTTCGCCGAATGCGGGCGCCGAGCCGGGCGCGGCAGTCTGCAGAGCGGCGAGCGCGGCCGCTTCTTCCTCAATACCCAGCGACTCCTGATACATCGCGGCCTCAAGCCCCTTGCCCGTTTCCGCCACTTTCACTTCCCCCATTGCCTCCTGGAGCGCGAGCACGGCGCGTTTAGCCAGCGCCTGGTCATTCTGGTAAGGCTGGAGGGTCAGTTCACGCGAACCGGTTACGAGCGGGGCGTCCGCAGCGTTCTTCAGCGCCCACTCGAATCGGTACACCCCCGGCGCCGTCATCGATACCGGGATCCTGAGGAGACCTTGACGGCCCACAACTTTGCCCACCGCCACTTGCCGCGACCCATCCGGCCGCACGCAGAGCGCTTCGGCCTTCAGCGCGGCGTCGCCAGGCATCGGATTCACCACGCGGAACGTGATGTCATCACCCGTGAAAAGTTGGTCCCAGTTCAGGTTTTCGGGCGTCATTTGAATCGTATCCGACCTGGCTAACCCGAACCATGCGCCTGTCAGGCGATTGTCGCCACGGTAGCTCCGCCACTGAGCCAAGGTATCAGTCGGCGCCGAGGCTCCGAAACAGAATACTTGGCCGGTTGCGCCGCCCGGAATCGCAAACTCCAGACCGGGCCTTTTCTTGACGATGTCGCCGAAGGCAGCCGTTACGTTGACCGTGCGGTTGTCGAATTGGTAATTGAAAACAATCTCACCCGCGTTGCTCAACACCAGCAGATTTCCCCGCTGCGTGCAAAGCATATACTCAAGCGCGCCGTCGCCATCCAGGTCAATGATAGCGCCCGACGCCAGACTGCGCCCCTGTGTGTCAATGTCCCATAGCACGCGGCCGTCCTCGTCGAACCGGTACAAGACGCCAAGCTCTGTCACGACAAACAAGTCCACGCATCCGTCGGCATCGAAGTCCCCCGTCGAAATGGTGGAGGCCACCGCGCCGCGTGTCGGGCGTTCCCAAAGCACCTTGCCCAGGCCATCCAGACAGAAGAAGCGTCCCTGGTGCGACGCCGCGGCCACACACACTTGCCCGTTCGAATTAGCGAAAAGAACGGGCGCGGCGATCGCCCAGAAAGGAGCACTTCCGTCCAAGGTGAAGTCCCATATGACCTCGCCGGAAGTATCCAGCGCCAGCACCTTGCCCGGCCCCGTGGCTATGACGACTTCGAGATCACCGTCCCCGTCAAGATCGCCGACTGCCGGGCTCGAACACTCCCCCTCGAGCTGGCTCTGCCACGCGACTTCACCCGTAAGTGCATCAAGGGCACTTAAAAGGCCTGATTGGTTGCCTTGGATGACTTCGACGCTGCCGTCTTCATTCAGATCGGCCAAGGCGGGGGAGGAGCAGAAAATGCTACCAATATCTTTCTGCCACACGACATCACCTCCGCCATCGAGACACGTGAACATTCCCCTGTCGGCCCCGGCATAGATGAGCGGTGACTGTCCTTCACGCTCGAGAATGGCTGGGCAGGTTGAATAGCGTCCCCGCGTGTCGAAACGCCAGAGTTCCTCCCCTGTACCGTCCAAGACGATGATACTCTCCCTGGCCGCCATCAGGATTTCGGCGTCCCCGTCACCATCCAGATCCACCACCATCGGCGCGCCTTCCATGGTCATATCCACGTTCGCCACCCACAGTGGTTCGATGTCCAGAGCCACCGAGGGAAGGCTCAGCAACACGGCCCCCAAGGCAAGGACAAATCCAGATACAACACCTTGCCTGCTCCAGCGACGGTGGAGCATTCTCTTCAAACAGGAGGATTCACGGCTCATAGGGGTCTCCTCACACGGTTTTTGACAGTGGCCATTCATGGGAAACGCATAGTCTACCAGAGGGTCTTACGAGAGGAAAAACCAAGGACGCCGTCCTTTGACCACCAGGGCGGAAACCTTGACAACGAAACAGCCTCCCCTGGAAGAACGGCTAAGAACCCAGGCTCGGGCACAGGTTCAATCGTCTACGGGACGGAGGTGGGCTTCACCCGCTTGAACCTTACCCGACATAGCCGGAATCATCTCTGCGGAGACGGAAACCTTGACGACGAAGCCGTCTCCCCTGGAAGAACGGCCATGGTGGGCCAAGGCCCACCATGCTTCACCATGGAGCGCCCTGTTGGCGCGGGACACGTGCCGCCAACGGGCATGCGGGAGCATGCCCCCACCACGGAAAACCGCCGTGGCTCCGGCGAAAAGCAGCAACCGTTCACGGTAATTCAATAGGGTCGCGCTCCCGTGCCGTCCGTTGCCTCGGGAACACCGCGACGGAATCTTTCATTACTTCCTTCGCAACGGCAACAACATCAAGACATGGCCGGTTTGCCGAACCGCATCGTAAACGGGTATCTTTGGGGACAACAATAGCAAAAGAATCGGGATAAACAGCATGAAACATGAAACCAAGGCGGCTGCCACGGTGTGTGCCATGATGTGCTTGGCCGTGCTTTCGGCCCATGCCGGCGCGGCGGAAAGCAGCGGAAATCCGGACCGAATCCGGCCGTATGAAGCAAATCCCCGGTATTGGCAGTACCGGGGGAAACCCGTATTGTTGCTGGGGGGCAGCAAAACGGACCACCTCTTCCTGCTGGACAACCTGCGGGAGCATCTGGATGAAATCGCCGCGGCGGGCGGGAATTACGTCCGATGCACCATGAGCCAGCGGGAAGGGCCGGAGTTGAAACCCCATCTCCGCCTCGACAACGGAATGTTCGACCTCACCCGATGGAACAGGGGCTATTGGACGCGCTTCGACCAATGCCTGAAATGGTGCCGGGAACGGGGCATCATCGTGCAGATCGAGCTGTGGGATCGCTTCGACTATTCCCAGGAACAGTGGCTGGGCAGCCCGTGGCGGCCGGCGAACAACATCAACTACACCTCCGAGGAAAGCGGGCTTGCCAATGCCAGCCCGGCGCCGGCGTGGCGGAACCAGCAGCCCTTTTTTCACACCGTTCCGGGATCGCCCCGGTACGAAAAGCGGCTGAATGGAGTTCGCGCGTTTCAAGAGCGCTTCGTCACGAAAGTGATCGCCCAAAGCATACAATTCGACAACGTGCTGTATTGCATCGGGAACGAGTCCTCCGCGCCCCTGGCCTGGTCCGACTACTGGGCGAACCGCATCGCGCGACAAGCACGCGACGCCCATGTCAACGTGCAAGTCACACAAATGTATGACGCCTGCCAGTTCGAGCCGGTGGTGAGCCGGCCGAAGTTGTATACCTACATTGATGCCTCCAAGCTGCTCGGTCCCCGGCGGCAACGATGGGCGCCGAAGGGCGAGGAACTATGGTATCGGGCACGCACCTTGCGCGAATCGATGGGGAACCTTCCCCGGCCCATTAACGCCGTGAAAATCATCACCAACCAGGACTCGCAACAGGCCGCGTACTCTGTCCGGAAGTTCTGGCGGGGGTTGATTTGGGGTTTCTCCGCCATCCGTTTCCATCGCAAGCCGGCCGGGATCGCGCTCACCGAACCCGCCCGATCCTGCATCAGCGCGGCGCGTAAGCTGCAAAGCGAAGTGGAACTTTGGGATGTCGAACCCCGCCTGGACCTCCTCCGTGACCGTGGCGAGGACGAGGCTTACCTGGGCGCGAAGGCGGGCGAGAAGTATGCCCTGTACTTCACGGACGGCGGTTCGGTCGGACTCGATCTCGAAGAAGCCTCAGGCGCCTTTCACCTGAAATGGATTAACATTTCCTCGGGCGAATGGGCGGGTGAAGCAACGCTCGCGGGGGGCGGCGTCGTCACCATTCAAGCGCCGGGGAAAGGTGGCTGGGCCGCGGCGATTGTGAAGGACGACATCGCGGAGCCGTCATTGAGACAGAACGGTTCCGGATAAATGGCGAAGTGGTCCAGGTACCGTTTTCCCATATTATGGGATTGGGCAGAGACACTTACGAAACGGCCCTTAGTTTTAACCCGGTCAAGCGGAACCAGGTTTTGCCTCCACGGAGATACCGTGGTGCCGGGGAAGGGAGGGGCATGGCAAATACCGCCAGTCTTTTTCATCAACTGCTGATCCATTGCCCCGCCACGATAACACCCGGTGGCTCCCTGGCGCAGGCGGTTGCGGCGATTCCCGGCTCCGACTGCTGATGGTGATGAGAAGACCGATGGAATCGTTGTCGCCGCGAGCGACGGGACGGAAAAAAAGGAGCAGGCAGGCCGTGGTGGAAAGCAGGGCCGGCTTCACCATCCTCGGCGACATCCCGCGCCGGGGAGCGTCTGCCCTGGGTCATATCACGTTCTCCATGGCAAACATTGCCCCCTGTTTGACAAGGCTTGGGGGGCTTTGCTCCAATGGACCGTCCATTGGCAGAAGGCAGTATCGGGTTTGGAGGCTTTCATGGCGGCAGATACGGAACCGCGCGATGTATGGCGTTGGCCTCTTCTATTGTTATGGACCTTCTACCTCGTGCTGGGCGCCTTTCCCGAGGATCTGTTCTACCTCCTGCGGGCATTCGGGCAGGTGACCACCCAACGCGCTTTCGTCAATTCCTACTGGCTTGTGTATCTCGCCTGGATCCTTTTCCTCGCCTGGTTCGTTGTTCGCCGCGCCCGGTTTCTCGGGATGGAACTTGCCGATGCCCTCGGGCGGGGACTTCGGGTCGTGGTGGTGGCGGGCGTGGGCTTTTATCCCTTGCGGATCAGTGATGTTCTCCAGTACGCGCAAGTACCCGATCCGGGGCTGCGCTACCTTATTCTCGGCTTTGCCGCCGCCAAAGCCCTCGCCCTGTTCTTGCTCCTCGCCCTGTTGGTGGGTTATTGCCTGGCACACCGACGCCTCCCGGATTGGAAGGACGGGTAGCATTTCCGCCTGAAACCCGGCTCTTGGAACCGTCATAACCGGACAGGTCGGCTGTTTTCTGTCGCATTCGGATTAAACATACATCCGACTGTCTCTTCTCGTGGTATGCCCCGGGGCCGATCTTCTTTACACCACGCTGATCGGCCGTGACACGATGGGAAGACAGAAAGCGGTGGAAGGCGGGAGCAAAGTCAATGTCACCAAACAGCAAGGGTGTGCCGCCATGTTGCCGTTGAACCGGAAAGCGCTTCAGTCCCCCGGTGTCCAGGCATGAAAACGGAGGAGTTGACAATTATGGACATTTTAGTCCATCATGGGAACGGAAGTTATTGTGCGTGACGTGTTGGGGAAGACACCATGCCCATTTCAAGCCTGATTGTGAAAGCCGCCGAGGGACACGCCGAAGCGATTGCCCAAGCGGTGGACGCCGTCGAGGGTGCGTCCGTTTCGGAGCTGGTGGACAAGAATCTGGTCGTGCTGACCGAAACAAAGGATGAGAAAGAAGATCGCCGCATCTGGGACGCGTTGAACGCCATTGAAGGGGTGGTCTCGGTGGAATTGGTATATCACAATTTTGAAGATCTGCGGGAGGAAAAGACATGAACGGCCTTAACCGGCGGGATTTTATCAAGCGATCCGCGCATTTGGCGGCCCTTGCCGTCCTGGCGCCCACGGTACCGGGCAAGGCATCGGCGGCGAATACGTCCTTGCCGGACGGGCTCGCCTGGTACAAAGCGCCTTGCCGCTTTTGTGGCACGGGCTGCGGTGTGATTGTGGGCGTGCTCGACGGGCGCGTGGTGGCGGTTCAGGGCGACCCGGATAATACGGTGAACAAGGGGTTACTCTGTGCCAAGGGCTATCACGCCGGCATGGCGCTCTACGGCAAGGACCGGCTCACCCATCCCATGATCCGCCGCAACGGCAAGCTGAAGCGCGTAAGCTGGGATGAAGCCATCGATCACATTGCCGACCGTATCATGGAGGATCCCAAGCGTTTCAGTATTTACGGGTCCGGCCAGTGGACCATCGGCGAAGGGTACATCTGCCAGAAATTCATGAAGGCGGGCCTGGGGAACAACCATATCGATCCCAACGCCCGCCTGTGCATGGCCAGCGCGGCCGTGGGTCTCGTCACGACCTTCGGCGTGGATGAGCCTTCCGGCTGTTACGACGACCTGGATGAATGTGACACGGTTATCACCTGGGGCAACAACTGGGCGGAAATGCACCCGGTGCTTTTCTCCCGCTTCATGGATCGAAAACACGCGCGCGCCAAGTCTTCTCCGGACCAGCTCACCTACATTGACATGGGCACCCGGCGAACACGGTCAACCCTGGCCGCCGACCACTACCTGGAGTTCGTTCCCCAGACCGACCTGGCCATTGCCAACTGCATCTGTTACCAGTTGCTTGCGGAAGACACCTACGACAAGGCTTTCGTGGCCGATCACGTCCGCTTCAAGGGAAACGACGGCAGCGAAATGACCCTGGAAGACTACCGTGCCTTCCTCGCGCCCTATTCCCCCGAAAAAGTGGCGGCCCTCTCCGGGGTGTCGGAGGAACAGTTGCGGCTGCTGGGCGGGATCTTCGGCGATCCCCATCGCAAGGTGGTCTCTTTATGGTGCATGGGCATGAATCAGCACACACGGGGCACGTGGATCAACAACCTGGTCTACAATGTCCACCTGCTGTCGGGAAAAATCGGCAAAGCCGGCAGTACGCCCTTTTCCCTTACCGGGCAGCCGAGCGCCTGCGGCACGTGCCGCGAAGTGGGCACCTTCGCCCACGGACTGCCCGGCGGCCGCCTGGTGGCCAAGGCGGAACACCGGGCCGAGTGCGAGGCCTTGTGGAACGTCCGTCCGGGCACCCTGAACCCCAAGCCCGGCTACCACACCATGAAGATGTTCCAGGCCTTGAACTCGGGCGAACTCACCGGCATGTGGGTGCAGGTTACCAATCCCGGCCAGACCATACCGAACCTGAACCAGAACGTGAACCAACTCCGGGACCGCTTCCTGGTGGTCTCGGATGTCTACCCGACCGTTACGACCGAAATGGCCGACGTGGTGTTGCCCGCGGCGCTATGGGTGGAAAAACACGGTGTTGTGGGAAACAGCGAGCGCAAGACGCAGCAGTGGTTTCGCATGGTGAATCCGCCTGGAGAAGCCCGGGACGATGTCTGGCAAGTGCTGGCGGTGGCCCGGCGCATGTACGAGCGCGGCTTTGAAGGAATGAGGGATAAGGACGGCAATTTCCTGCTTGCCATTCGTGATGAGAAGGGGAGGGAAATAAAGGCCTGGAAATGGAAGGTCTTCAACAAAACCTTCAACGTGGACCGGGCGCTTTTCGAGGAGTATCGTCCCTTCACGATTAAGAAGCACAAAGACGTGGCCCCCTATGACGAACTGGTACGGACCCACGGCTTGCGCTGGCCCGTCGTGCAGGATTCCAGGGGCGTGTGGCGCGAGACCAAGCGACGCTTCGTCGAAGGCGAAGACCCCTATGTGGAAGAAGGCAAGGCCGTCCAGTTTTATGGCGCCGCCGCCGGGGATGACCGGGCCATCATCTGGGCCAGGCCCTATGAAGCCCCGCCGGAAGTACCGGATGACGAATACCCCTTGTGGCTCTGCACGGGGCGCGTACTAGAACACTGGCACACGGCCACCATGACGGGACGCATCAAACCCCTTCACGATGCCATGCCCAGGGCCTACGTGGAGTTGCACCCGGAGGACGCCGAAGCCCATGGCTTGAACGAAGGCGACTTGGTCCGCATTACCTCGCGTCGCGGCTCCATCGTGTTGCCCCTGTGGCTGCAAGGACGCTCGCTTCCCCAGCGCGGCCTCATCTTCGTGCCTTTCTTCGATGAAACCAAACTCATCAACATGGTCACTCTTGATGCCTACTGCCCCATGTCGAAAGAACCCGATTTCAAGAAGTGCGCCGTGCGCGTGGAGAGCGTGACATGAATGGGATAATACGCTTAGTAGCGGTTCTCTTACTCGTTTCTTGTGGTGCCCGGGCCGGGGAAGACGCAACCGAATCCGCCCCCGCGCCGGGGCAGGTGGCGGCACCGGCGACGTCCGCCGTGGAAACCGTTCCCCCGGAACAGGTGGAGGCCGACCGGGCGCACCGCGCCGGCCTGCGCGCCTTCTACACCGCGCCGCCCGTCATCCCCCACGATACCGAGGGACTCCGAAACCAGGACTGTCAAGGCTGCCACGAGAACAACAGCCCCGAACCGTCCGACCAAACGCCCCTTGGAACACCCCATTTCCAGAGGACCAACTGCCTGCAATGCCATCTCGCTTCGGAGCCATGGACGGGAGGGACCGTCACGCCGGTGGCAAGCGACTGGGTTGGCCTTGAACAGCCCAACGAGGGTCGCCGTGCCCACGAAGCGGCGCCGCCCACCATTCCTCACCGGGTCCGGATGCGTGAAAACTGCTCCCTGTGTCATGGTCCGGAAAGTCTTTACGAAAGCCTTCAGACGCCCCATCCCGAGCGGACCTCTTGCCAGCAATGCCATTTGCCCGATGCCGCCAGCCGCTTCGAGATCACACGGGGAGACCTGGAGAAGTAGGTCCCACGCATTTTGTCCGTGCTTGTGGCCGAGGGCGGCGGTGCCACATTCAATAAACGCCATGAACGGTTACGTGGGAACGAGCCGTAGAACATGGATTCATCCCGTGGGAGAAGCCCACGTCAGTCCCGTAAGGGACGAAGCGGCATGGCCCCTGCGGGACGGATGTGGGCCTCACCCTCTTGAACCTAATCCGGCCAAGCCGGAACCAGGAATCGCTACAGCCGTCCATGCCACGACCAACCGTCATCCCCGCGAAAACGGGGCTCCATGGGTCGGGAGCAAGGTCTTGACCTTTTCCGTGGATTCCCGCGTGCGCGGGAATGACGAAAGGGAGGGCGAAATACGTTTTCGTGGCCTTTGATACAGGACTTCACCGAAGGGACTCCCCCCGCCGCATGGCGCCCCCTCGGAATCCCCCCCGGCGCGCTACCCTTGCCCGGACCTCTTAAGGTTGGCATCCTTGATACGGCGACTGAGGGTCCGAACGATATTGAGCAGGAGGCGAATGGCTACCCGCTTGGTCATGAGCCGTTCAAAGGTGGATTCGCTCAGGACGAAGAGGTGGCTGTTTTCAAGCGCCACGATGGTGGCGCTGCGGGGCTCGTTGGTGACGAGGGCCATTTCACCGAACATATCGCCCGTGGTGAGCGTGGCAATCACCTTTTTCCCCTCCACGACCCCGACTTTCCCCACGAGCACCACGTACATCTGGTTGCCCGTGGCGCCTTTCTGGAAAATGACCTCGCCCTTGGGCACGCGCGTGGTCAGACCGTGAGAAAAGATCTTGGCAACCTCTTCATGGCTGAGTCCCTTGAAAAACTCGACCCGGCGGAGCATCTCATCAATTTTTGGCATCGCCATGGGGCGTGCTCCTTAGCTGCGGGAACGGAAGTCCGTCCGTGTCCATTCCGACCAGCCCCCCTTCCGGGGGATGTCTTTCCCGATTTATATCCATTGTCGTGCCAGCCTGTCTTTATACCATGTAAATAAACCGGCTGCAATTCTTACAGGTATGGATATGGTCCGTGTCCTGCCGCACGATCTGGGCATATTGGGATGGAAGCTTCATGAAGCACCCTTGACAGGTATCCCCCTCCACGGGAACGAGGGCCGGAGCACGGCTCGCCATGACACGGTCGTAATGCTTGAGGAGGCGCGGGGTAATGAGCATACGGATATTCTCGATGCGCTGCTTGATGGCGCGTTTCCCCGTTCGGGCGGTTTCGTACATTTCCTGGCAAAGCTGCAGGCGGGCCAGGAGCATCAGGTCGGCGTGGGCATCCTGCATTGTGCCGAACCCGGGGTTCTCCTCCAGTTTCTTGGCGTATTCGGCCTCGGGTTCCATGAGTCCTTCGGACAACTCGGTAAGCACGCTGAACATGTCCTCGCCCGATTCGGCGTCAAGCATGGCCTGTAGATGCGCTTCGTCGCGAAGCAGTTTAGAGACCGTGGCAATGAAGTTCAGGTACGTGGTCTGTTGGGTGGGGGGATAACAGATGAGGAAAATGATATGCACCGGGTTGCGGTCGACGGCCAGGAAATCAAGGCCTTCCTTGGAGCGGGCCACCGCGCAGCAAAGGTTCTTCAGGCCGGAGACGCGGGCGTGAGGGACGGCAATACCGTGGCCGATTCCGGTACTCTCCGTGGTTTCGCGGGCCATGATCTGATCAAGCGCCGGTCCCACGCCCTTGAGGTTGCGCCGTTCGAAAAGCACGTGGGTCAATTCCTTGAGCACATCGGCCTTGTTTCGGGATCCCAGTTCAGGGAGAACACAGTTTTCAGTGACAAATTTGGTCAAGAGCATCAGTCGCTTTTCCTTGGGGGCCATGGCGCAACCCTCCGGCGCCTACACACAGTGAATCACTGCCGCTGCACGCAATGCACATGCGAATCCTAGTGTACCACGCACCGTGGGGTGAAACAATCGGGCGAAGGGCTTACGCAATCGGGATCGAACGGGAGACGAGGGCACCTCCATCGCGGGCGAGGGTGGTGATGTGCTGGACACCCAGGGCGAGAAGATACTCCCGGGCCTCCGTGATGCCCGCGCCGACCTGGGTTACGCCGTGGCTGTCATCACCGAAACAAAGCCCGATACCGCGTTCCAATGCGGCCTCAACCAGCCAGGGCGCGACATAAGGGCGGCCAAAACCTTTGCGGTACCCCGCGGTGTTGATATCGAGGATGCACCCGTTTCGGGCGATGGCGTCCAGGGCACGGGCCGCGGCAGCGCGAATGACGGGCGTGGCCACGGAAGCGTCGTCGGGAGCGTACTTGCGAACGAGATCCAGGTGGCCCACGACCTCGGGCCGGAGGGCGTCGGCCATCTCGGCGACGAGACCGTAGTACTCCACCGCCAGCCCTTCCCGACCTCCGCACCGCCGTGTAATCTGCTCACAGCTTGCCGGGTCGTAGTCGATGAGGGCGCCGCGCACATGGTGAACCGAACCGACTATGTAGTCGAAGGCATGGCGTTCACGGTAGTCACGCATCACACGGGCATAGCGGCCGGTCGGAACCACCTCGGCCTCGAAACCCCGAAGGAGGACGATACGGTCGCGGTAACGTGTCACCAATGCCGCCGACTCCCGGGCATAGGCGTCAAAGTGACGCTCAAGGGTGGGCACATCCCAGCCCAGGGCCCGTTCTTCGGGGTAGAGTAACGCGGGATCCAGGCGCGGGGCATGCTCGGTGATACCGAACGTGTGGTATCCCGCGCCGATGGCGGCCTCGACGAGAGCTTCCAAGGGGTCGACGGCGTGATCGCAGTACGCGGAACTGTGACCGCCATGGAGTGAAACGCGCCAGGGATCGGAAGAGAATGATTTCATGGGAATTCCCGCGGACCGGGAGAAACCGATCAGCCCAGTTCTTCAAGTATGCTGTCAATGGCGCCCTCGGATCCCATAACGGCGCGCCGGGCAAGGTCATACGTCTCTTTGAGCTGGCGGAAAACCTCGTTCGCGGGCTGGGGGCGGGAAAAGCACCCGTCGCTGATCTTCTCGATGACCCCGCCATCGTGGTCGCACACTTCCAGCACATAGTCTTCAACGGTTTGGCTGAGCACGTGTCGGCTCAGCCGCAGGGCATAGCCCGAGAACACGGCCACGAAAACGCCCTCGCGGGAAGCCCTGCGCCATGGCACCTTCTTGGACAGGGTCTGGCGGTGGAGACGTGATACCAATGTGGCGAGTTTGACTTCCGACATGATGACCCGTTTCAATGACTGTCCCCGGGGGCGCCGGGTAGCTTTAAGATGTTGTCGGGATCTTATCACAGTTTTGCGGGCGTTGCGAATCCGGCGGTCCCCGACCTGGCCCCGTGCCAACAGGAAGCTCCAAGGTGAAGCGTGTCCATGTTCGGTCGGCGGACAGGCGGAACAGCCTTCCACCCGGCAGTTGGTGCGCTGAGGCACCCTTCGGGGCCGTTAATCCCGTACCGGTGAAACGCTGCACAAATGGTCACGAAAATGTGTTTGCCCCGCCGTTCCCGCCATTCCCGCTTTCGCGGGAATGGCGGGAACGGCGGGGCGGGAGCATGAACCCCCTTTCGCAAATACCTTCGTGTCGGTCTCGCTGGAAATCGCCTTTTCACAAATGGCACTGTATGTTTCGACAATGGATTTCCGTTAATACAAACCCATGGCGGGGATAGAAAGTTTGCAAGACCAGCGTAGCGTACCTGTTTCGGAACTTTCCCATTTTCTCTTGGACATGGATGGGACGGTGTATTTGGGACCGAATCCCATCGAAGGGGCCGCGCGGTTCATTGCGTATCTGCGGTCCTCGGGACGGCGGTATCTTTTCTTCACGAACAACCCGACGCGGGACGCGGACGCCTATGCGCGCAAGCTGGCGGACATGGGGATTCCGGCGGAGCCGGGTGATATTCTCACTTCGGGCGAGGCCACGGTGCGGTATTTGTTGTCGGAAACACCTTACCGCCGGGTGTATGCCGTGGCGCCGCCGTCTTTCGGGGAGGAACTGCGGCGGGCCGGCATCGAAACGGTGGAAACCGGCGCGGAGGCCGTGGTGCTGGCCTTCGATACGACGCTGACCTACGCGAAACTGGAACGGGCCTGTCTGCTGTTGAGCGATGGGTTGCCCTACATCGCCACGAACCCGGACCGGGTGTGTCCGACGGAGTATGGCGCCATCCCCGATTGCGGTGCGATGGCGGCACTGATTGAATCGGCCACGGGCCGGACCCCCACGTTCATCGGCAAGCCGAACGCGGCCATGGCGCGCATGGGAATGGAGAAGATCGGCGCGGTGCCGGGTTCCGCGGCCATGGTGGGTGACCGGCTGTACACGGACATGGAGATGGCCCACCGCGCGGGCATCGCGTCGGTGCTGGTGCTCAGCGGGGAAAGCACGCAAGCCGACGTGGATGCGGCGGAACGAAAGCCGGACCATGTATTCCCTTCCGTGCGCGAACTCATGGAAGCGCTGCGGAGGTCCGACCGGGCGTAGGCGCCGTGCGGACAAGGCGGGTTTGCATCCGGGGCGGCGGGGGGCAATAATGGCGTTCCGAGGAGGTAAGTTTTTGCAGCTTAACGTTTCGCCGGAAGTAGGCGCGATCCTGGACAGCGCGGCGCAAGTGGCCATGCGTGAGCATCAGGGGTTTGTCGGGGTGCCCCACGTCTTCGCGGCACTGTGCGATGCCCGGGATCAACTGCCCAAATCCGTCGCGGAAAAGTATGGCACCCGCCTTTTTACCGTCCTTCGGGAAGTCAATCGCACGGCGTGGCGCGGGATCGTTGCCATGCCGTCGGGCGAGGTGTTTTACACACCGCGCTGTATCGACGCCATCAGCCGCGCGGAGAAGCATGCCCAGCGCCTGCGCCAGGGGCCGGCCCGTGCGCCCCACCTCCTGCTGGCGCTTCTGGAAGACGCCTTTTCCGCCCCGAGCCGCGCGATGGACCGCTTGCAGCAGGGCAGGCCCGAGTTGGTGAAGCGCCTGCGGATTGCCATCAGCCAGGGGGGGGAAGCCGTGCCCGCCCCCGTGGCGGCGCACGCGGCGAAAGCGGAGGCCGCCGTGGGCGAGGCGACGCCGGCCCGGCCGGAGGAATCGCCTCAACCCGCCGCCCCGCCCGGTATGCCGAGCCTGACGAAGAACCTGATGGAGGCGGCACGAAACGGCGAGATTCATCCGGCCATAGGCCGTGACGAGGAGATGCTCGAAATCCTCCAGATCCTCACGCGGAAAACGAAGAACAACGTGATTCTCGTGGGCGAGGCCGGGGTGGGCAAGACCCAGGTGGTGGAGGGGTTGGCGGTGAAATTGCTGCGCGAGGCGGGGAAAGTGCCGGACTTCAGGATTCACGAGTTGAACCTCGCCTCGCTGATGACGGGCACCCAATACCGGGGGGCCTTCGAGGAAAAGCTGCTGCGCCTGCTGGAGCGTTTCAAGAAGAACCGCAAGGCCGTTTTGTTCATTGACGAGGTGCATCTCATCATGGGGGCGGGCGCCACCGACGGCGACGGCATGGACATGGCCAACCTGCTGAAGCCGGCCCTCGCGCGGGGCGAGGTCCGGTGCATCGGGGCCACCACGCTGCAAGAGTACCGCAAGTTCGTCGAGTCCGACCCCGCCATCGAGCGGCGGTTCCAGATGGTGCGCCTGGAGGAGCTGTCCGAGGAGGCCTCCATGCAGGTGCTGCGCCGTTTGCGTCCTTCCTTCGAGCGGCACCACAAGGTGCATATCAGCAGCCGTTCCCTGGAATTGGCCATCGCCCTGACCCAGCGCTACATGCCCAACCGCCGCCTGCCCGACAAAGCCATTGACGTGCTCGACCAGGCCTGCGCCCGGCATCGCCTTACCGCGATGGTCTCGCGGCAGCAGGGCGTCGCGCCGGGCGAACCGTTGCAGCGGAAGGCCGTCACCCCCCATGTGATCCGCAAGGTGGTCAGCCAGCTCACCTCCATTCCCCTCGAACAGATGACGGCCGAGGAGCGCATGTCGCTCAACGACCTGGACCGGCGAATCCGACGCCGGCTCATCGGACAGGACGAGGCGGTGTCGAAGGCCGTGGCCGCGGTGAAAAAGGCGCGGGTCGGACTGGCCGATCCCAATCGTCCCGACGCGGTCATGCTGTTCCTGGGGCCCAGCGGCGTGGGGAAAACCCAACTGGCCAAGCTCCTGGCCCAGAAGCTTTTCGGCGCGACGGACCACCTGCTCACCTTTGACATGTCCGAGTACGTGGAAGAACACAGCGTGTCGCGCCTTCTCGGCGCGCCGCCGGGCTACGTGGGCCATGACCAGGAAGGCCGCCTTACGAGCGCCGTGCTCGACATGCCCTTTTCGATTGTCCTTTTCGACGAAATCGAAAAGGCCCACCCCCGCATTTACGACATTCTGCTGCCGGTCTTCGAGGAGGGGCGCCTTCGTGACAGCCGGGGCCGCGTGGTGAGCTTCAAGAACTGCCTCATCATCATGACCTCCAACGTGGGCGCCGACCTGCTCTACCGCTCCGACGCGGGGGAAACGCAGCGGGCCCTGCTGGAAGTGCTGCGCGAACAGTTCCGGCCGGAGTTCATCAACCGCATCGACGAGATCGTGCCCTTCTACCCCCTGCTCGCCGAGGACGTTCGCGAGATCCTCCGCCTGGAGATTAACGCGGTGCGTAAGCGGCTGAAAGACCGGAACATCGGTATCCGCATGTACCAGCGTGCCTACGAGTACCTGGCCGAGGTGGGCTACTCGGGCGACTTCGGCGCGCGTGAACTGCGCCGCACGGTGGACCGCCTGATCACCACGCCCATCAGCGATAAGCTGCTGCAAGGCGATTTCCAGGACGGCGACATGATCGATGTGCTCATGGAAGACGGCGTGTTGACCTTTCGGAAAGGCGCGCCCCACGGCAAGAAAGCATCGGGGGACAAAACATGATTGGACAGGATCACCCCGACCTTTTCGAAGTACTCAATGGTCCCGAGGACGGCGCAACCTTCCCCCTCATCAATGCCCGCGCCGACATGGGCTCCGACCCCGAATGCTGCGTCCTCCTGCGCATGGATCCGGGCGTCATGCCCCGGCACGCCCGGATTACCGTGGTGTCCGACGGATACCGCGTCCGAAGCCTGGAGCGGCCCTGTGTGGTGGTGGACGGCAAACCCGCGGGCCTGATCCGTTCCCGTATCGTGCGACACGGGGGCGTGGTGCGCATCGGGAAGACCGAGCTGGCGCTCCTGTGCGCGCCCGACGGCCTGGCCAGCCGGAGTCGGGGCCTGCCACAGGAGAGCGATTTAAGCTGGGCCATCCGCGTCTCCGCCCAGCACGGGGCATCCTTTTTCATGGCCTTCTGGCGCGGCGTGCGCCGCCTACTGGGCCGATTGCTCGTGCCCGTGATGCTGCTCGTGGCCGTGCTCGTTCTTATCGCCATCTTCCTGCCCGGCCTTTTCGTCTACATCCGCGTCTACACCGCTTGGGCCTTCGGCTGGATAACTTACTATTTCGGTCGTATGTTCTCCTGATGCGCGTCCCCCAAGGGGTAATCCTAACTTGGCGCAGCCGGAATCATCTCCGCAGCGAACCGTGGTTCTGAAAAAAGCCCCTTCCAAAGGAGGCCGTTTTGTCGTCAAGGTTCCAGGCTCTCTCGTTGCATAAACCCGGGCTTGCAAGCGGCGGGAGTCCAGTTTCTTGTTGGTTGAATTCAGGCCCGAAGGGCCGACAGTCCGTAGCCGTGGGTGAGCGAAGCAAGCCCACGGAAGGGTTGCTCCTAAACCTGCCGAAGCCCCGCAGAGGTGACAGTAATCCAACGCATTCGCCATAACGTTTTTGCCTGAAACGAATCCCGAGAGGCCATGCCAACACCCTGGATACTGTCACCCCTTGCGGGGCTATCAATGTTGAGCGAAACCTGGCCGTGGGCTCGCTGCGCTCACCCACGGCTACATACGGCCGCCCCTTCGGGGCTGCATGGAACACCACAAAAAACAGATTCCTACCCACGGGTAGGCGCTCACGACTAAATCGACACACCCTTTCGCGGGAATGACGGTAAGGTGGAAGGGTGGGCCTTGGCCCACGATAACCTTCCCCCATGGCAAGACGGTCTCGCCTCAAACACATAGGTTTGGTGGGCCAAGGCCCACCCTTACCGTCATCCCCGCGCCAACAGGGCGCTCCATGGTGAAGCGCAGCCCGCTTCGGCCACGGATGGGCTCTGCGTCGATCGTCTGTTTCGCAAATGCTTCGATTCGCAGGCTTGAACGGCGTCTTTCTTCCCACTACACTGGCAACCGACCCAACCATGCGGGAGAATCGACCCATGTTCAGAATGCCGCCTATCCTGACGCTCTGCTGTGTGCTGGTTTTAAGCATCGCCGGATTGCGACCCATCTCCGCGATGGCTGATGATGCACGGGGGGGCGAACAATGGGAACCCCTTTTCAACGGCAAGGACCTGAACGGCTGGATTCCCAAGATCAGGGGCTATCCCCTGGGCGAGAACTTTGGCGACACGTTCCGGGTCGAGGACGGCGTTCTGAAGGTGGCCTATGACGCCTATGACACGTTCGATGGGCGTTTCGGCCACCTTTTCTACAAGCAACCCTACTCGCACTACCGGCTCCGCGTGGAGTATCGTTTCACCGGCGAGCAGGTTCCCGGCGGTCCGGGCTGGGCTTTTCGGAACAGCGGGATCATGATCCACGGGCAGGATCCCAACACCATGGGGGTGAACCAGGATTTCCCCGTAAGCATCGAGGTGCAACTCCTGGGCGGGAACGGGAAGGATGAACGTCCCACGGCCAACCTGTGTACGCCGGGCACAAATGTCGTGATGAACGACACACTTATCACCCGGCACTGCACCAACTCCCGTTCCGACACCTTTCATGGCAACCAGTGGGTTACGGTCGAGATCGAAGTCTGGGGAAACGACATCATCCAGCACTTCGTCAATGGAACGTTGGTGTTGGAGTACGAAAAACCCCAACTCGACGAAAACGATGATGACGCCAAGAAACTCATCAAGGACGGTGACAAAATGCTTTACGGCGGGTCCATCTCGCTCCAATCCGAGAGCCATCCCGTCGAGTTTCGCAAGGTAGAGATTCTCTCCCTGGATAAATAGCACGCCCAGGCCCACTCTGCGAAGCGGGCCTGTTGGTGATCGTGATTGGAAACGTCCGGGTATTGTTCACGGCTTCAGGGTATTTCCCGGCAACGTGATCACGTATCTCCCGCACGTTCAATCCATATCGAGCAGGCCGCTGTTCATGGCAAATCGAACCAGGTCGGCCCGGCTTTCCAGTCCCAGCTTGTCCATGATGTGGGATCGATGACTCTGCACCGTGCGGGGCGACAGGTTGAGTTCGTCGGCCACGCGCGCATGGGAATATCCCAATGCCAGGAGCTTGCAGACCTCCTGTTCGCGGGCCGTGAGAATATGGCGCTGGGCGCTCCCCTTTTTTTCGCGGGAGCGCCCCACGTAGGGCGAGACCAAAATGTCCGTGAGGCCGGGATCGATGTAACTTCCTCCCCGATGCACGGCCCGCAATGCCTGCACGAGATCGGTCCCCGTGCTCTTCTTCAATACATAGCCGCGAACGCCCAGGCCCAGAAACTCGCGAACATAGTGCTCATCCTCATGCATGGTAAGAATAAGCACGGCCAATTCGGGCCGCATCGCCAGCAGGCGGGCGCACAACTTGGTGCCGGCCATGCCGGGCATGCTGACATCCAGGATGATAATGTCCAGTTCAAGGCCCGTGATCTGTTCCAGGGTCTCCTGGCCGGAACCGGCCTCGGCAACGACTTCAAAGTCCGGCTCGCGTTCGAGCAGGGCACGCAGCCCGCTCCGAAAAACAGCGTGATCATCCACAATCATCACTCTAATGGTCATGTTCATCCGTTTCCATGGGCACGGTCACGATCACCTCCGTTCCCGATCCCGGTTCCGATTCAACATCCAACGTGCCGCCGACCAGGGCGGCCCGTTCCCGCATTCCCACGATCCCCAGCGAAGAACCGGGGCCTTCCCTGAGGGCGGAGGTATCAAATCCCCGCCCGTTATCCTCCACCATGAGCGACACTCGGGATTCCCGCTGCATAAGCAACACATCCACCCTGCTGGCATGGGCGTGCCGGGCAATGTTGGTCATGGCTTCCTGCGCTATCCGGTAAAGGGCGATCTCGGTCTCGGCGGAAAGCCTGGGAGCATCCTCGGGGGCCACGGACTCGAAGGACACGGCAATACCGTAATGCGCTGACATATCGTTAAGATACCGCTCAAGCGCCGAGGACAGGCCATAGTCATCCAGAAGGGGCGGTCGAATGTTCCACGCGAGGCGCCGCGTTTCGTCGACAGCATACCGCATTTCCTGCTCCAGTCCGGCGCAATGGTCGCCACACCGGAAACAATCCTGTCTGGCGGTTTGGAAGGAAAAAAGGATTTTCGTGAGAAGCTGGCCAAGCTGATCATGCAATTCCCGGGCCACATGGGCACGTTCCTCCTCCTGTACGCGCACCAGTTGTTTCAACAGCGAAACCCTGGCCGCTTCCTTCTCCTTGACTTTCGCTTCATAAGTGGCCAGGCTTTCCGCCATCTCATTGAAGGTCTCGGAAAGCTGCCCAACCTCGTCGGCATTGTAGATCTGTGCCCGGCTGCTGAAGTTGCCCTGGCGGATCTGCTCCGCCATGTGCCGCAGATGATTAAGCGGCCTGGTCAGGGCATTGGTCAGCAAGAGTGCCAGGGTAACGCCGATGACCGCGCTGAGGGAAAGGGCGCCCAACACCAGCCTGGTCAGGATGGCTATTTGCTGTCGCAAGACGCGGTCCGTCACCCCGAGCTGCAATCGCCCCGCGTTTCCGCCAAGGATGGGCACGTCCACGTCAAACACGAGGCCCTCGGGCGTTCCCAGCACCCGAACATTCGGCTTCGATTCAGACGGAACGGTGTGCAGCCCCAGTAAATCGTCGGGCACCGCGCCGTCAAAGGTGTGTGCCACAACCCTCCCGTGGGCATCCCAAGCGACAATAAAACGGATATCGGGGTATTCGTTCTTTGCCGCATCAATCTGATCCTGTACACGAAGCAAATCGCCCGTGCTCATGGCGCGGGACAATTCCCGGGCCAGGTTGTCCGTGTTCGCCATGGCCCGGCGTTCCAGCATGGCACGGTGAATGCCTACGGTGCCCATTCTCAAAACGGTAAGGGTCACGCCACCGAAGACAAAGGCCACCAGAACACCGATTCCAAGAACCTTGAAAAAAATGGGCACGGACAAGCATGCCCGCCAAAAGCAAATCAAACCCTTTCCAAACCGTTTCATCATGGCGCGAGACCCGTCTCAACTTCCGCCACCGTGGCGCGAACACTGTCATAAACAGAGGGGTCCACCACTTCAAAGCGGTCGAAACCAAGCTCGGCCAGGATACCCCGGCCCTTTCGATCTTCATGCATGCCGGTGAGTATGACCAGCAGACGGGCGCGTGTTTCCGCGTCCATGCAGGCAGGAACCACCAGGGGCGGCATGCCATAGCGGGGCGACTTTTGAATCACCCGCGTGCCCCGCGCCACGGCCTCGTCCTCCCCGGCCATCCTGTCATAAACAATACTATGCACCGAGGCCCCATCCACACGTCCCTGAAAAACCGCCTCCACGGAAAGATCATGACTGCCGGTAAAGCGCGTTTCACCGAAGAAGGTCTGGCGGTCCAGCCCTTGCTCCTGGAGCCAGGCGACAGGATAGAGCCATCCCGTGTTCGACATGAGGTCCACATAGGCAAAGCGCAAGCCGCGCAGGTCCAACAGGGAGGTGGCGGAACTCCCCGCGGGCACGATGATGTACGCCTGGTATGAAACGGCCCCATTGATTCTCGGGATAACAAGGGGCACCAGGCCAAAATCCTGCTCACCACGAACAAAGGCATAGGTACAGACAAAAGCCAAATCACACAACTCATGACGTAACAGTTCATTAACCTCGGCATAGGTTCGACGCTGCCGCATCAGGGCGGGAATCCCCAAATGGCCACCCAAATAATCGGCGAAATGGAGGTACGGTTCAAGGGTTCTTTCGGGCGAAACCACCGGAGCAACCGCGACACGAAAGGGCGTTGGCTCCGAATCGGGTTCCACCGTTTGAACCAGGCCCGAATCCACCGGAGGGGAAAGATCCACCCGTTGATTCACGGAAATGGTAAGCCCCCCCGAGATGGCCACCACGGGAGCAAGTAAAATGTAGGTAAGCAGCAGCAGCAGGGTAATTCCCCCCCCTACGAGAAACAACTTTACCGTGTGACCCATGGATGGTATCCCCATGATGTGCCAATTGCAAAAAGACCATGTTCAACCGGGCCGCCACATCATCCTGTATATTGCGGCTCTCGTAAGCGTTCACCCCTTCACAGACCATCATTGCGAGGAAGCCTAAGCGACTGTGACAATCCGGATACACCCTCAGCCGGCCAGGCCGGAACCAAGAATCGCAACTTCCGTCCATGCCACGGCCGACCGTCATCCCCGCGAAAGCGGGGCTCCATGATGGGAGGTGACACCTTGCCCTTTCTTCCGTCATTCCCGCGAAGGGGGGAACAACGGAAGAAAGGGCCAAACACGTTTTCGTGACCATTTGTACGGAACTTCACGGGAAAGGGACTAAGACGCTTCTTAGCACCAGGTTGCCGCGTCACCGCGCTTTCGCAAAAGAGTACTTTTTTCCCATTGCGCAACGGCTCGTTCCTCGCGATGATGGACGGGAAGGACCGTGAACGGCTGTGTTTGCTCAGTCCACGAAGATCTGGTCCAAGCTGATCTCCCGTATGGTTCCAAGTTTTTCCAGGGTTTTCATGTCCATCTTGGCCTCATCCCCGACGATACTGATGAGTTTGGGATTGTCGGCAATATGGACTTTGTGGAAGTCAAGCAGGTCGTCCATGCCGGCGTTCCGCACGGCTTCGTAGCGCGCGGCGCGCGGATCGGGCGTCAGGCCCCGGCGTTCCCAGCTACGCACCAGGCCGATGATTTGGCGGAAGCCGGTCTTGCTCGTTCGGTAGCGGTTGATGATGGAATCGCGCGTGACGTCGAAACGTGGCGCCTCGACAGGAAGGTTGTCCAGCAGGCCGGTAAAGGCTTCCAGGGCCTCGGCGGCCTTGTCGTTTTGCGTCTGGATGACACTGGTGAGCAGGTCCTGGTCGTTGAGCCGTCCCCCCTGGTAGTAACGGGCACCGGCGTAATACACCAGTGCGCGAGATTCGCGCAGTTCCTGGTACACAATGCCCGACAGCCCGCCCGCGAAGTAGTTGTTGTAAAGCAGGGCGGGCACCGTCAGCGCCGGGTCATAGTCCCCGCCTCCAAATTCGACCCGCACCGTGGCCTTCGCCGTTTCTTTGTCAAAAACGTAGATTTCCGTCCCCATCGGCCTGCGCGCCTTGAGGTAACGGTAGGGCGGCGGCTCCTGCAGGGGACCGGTTACCGGGTCGTACCGGCGAAACACGGAAACCACCTTGTTAAGCGGCAGTGATCCCGTGTAACCGACGACGTGCTTGTAGTTCAACAGGTTTCGTATCACCCCGTGGAGTTGTGCCACGGTCAGGGCCTGGATATCCGCCTTGGGTAAGCGCCGCAGGAATACCGATTCATCCTGGTAGAGATTGTAGGCCCGCAGGGCCGCGGCGATAGGGTCGGCCTGTTTCTTCTGATCCTCGCGCCGGGCGATGATGATGCCTTTGAGTCCATCCAAGGTCGCCTCATCACAGGACGGTTCACTCAAGAGCGACATGAGAAGCGCCACCGAGGCCTCGAAGTTTTCGTCCAGCCCGGAAATGTGGATACTGGTTTCATTGTCGCCCGCGCTCAGCCCGAAGCTGGTGCCCAGTTTGTACCACTCTTTCTTCAGTTCTTCCGCCGAGAAATCCGCCGTCCCCGATTTACCCAGCAGTTGGGTGGCCACGTTAATGGTGTTGTCTTCCTGGCGGCCGAAATCGACGGTAATGGTCAAATCGAAGAGATCGTTAAGCGGGTTCTTCACGTGATAGTACGTGATTCCGCGTTTGTCTTCCCGCCTGGTATAATCCGTTTTCGGGTCGATGAACACCGGTTCCATCGGCGTGTAGGGCATGGCCAGGATGGCCTCGCCAAACGCGGACCGCCGTCCGGGCGCAATGTCGAGCCTGGCCAGTTCCGGTTTCTCGATGTCGGGCACATCGTGCGTCTTGTCGTGGCGGTAGCCCGCCACGTAGTTGGGGCCGAAGTATTTGTTCGCCACGCGGATCACATCCGCCTTGCTCACCTTCTCCATGCGTTTAATCTGGCGGCGCGCGTCGTCCCAATCCTGATGGGCCACCCAGGAATCCCGCATGAGACCCACGCGGGAATCATCCTTCTCCATGGCGGCCTTGCGGTTCTTCTTGAAATCATTGACAATGGCGGGCAGCAACCAATCCTCGAAGTCGCCCCGCTTGATGTTATCCACCTGCTCCAGGAGCAACCGCTCCACTTCTTCCAGAGACTGGCCCGCCTTGGGAATACCATAGAGATACTGCGCACCGTAGTCGTTCTGCATGCGCGGATAAGAACCCGCCTGCCGCACCCGCTGCCGCTGATTCAGGTTGAGGTTGATGAGGCCGGCCACCGAGTTGTCGAGGATCATGTCGAACAACATGAGCGCCTCGGTATCCCTGCTCTTGATCGGCGCCGTGCGGAAGGCCAGCAACACGTATTCCTCGCCCTCATAGTTGACGTTCACCACCTCGCGGCCCTGCAGGGGCGGCTCCTCCCAGGTCTTCGGTTCGGGCTGATCCACGGGTTGCCACACCGAGAAGTATGCGTCGATGACGTCCATCGTCTCAGCCATGTCGATATCGCCCGAGACAAAGATGGCCATGTTATTGGGCTTGTAGTAGGTGTTGAAGTAGATACCGATATTGCGCAGGGAAGGGTTCTTGACATGCTCCACCTTGCCGATGGTGCTCTGTTGTCCGTAAGGGTGTACCTTGTAAAGCTGCTTGTCCACCGCCTCCTGGATAAGCCAGCCCTTGTTGTCGAGGATGCGGTTCAGTTCCTCGTAAACGGTCTCAAGCTCGGACTGAAACAGGCGAAACACGGGATGACGGAAGCGCTCCGACTCGATGGCGGCCCACTGACGCAGCCGGTTGGCGGGAAGATCCACCAGAAAGACCGTCTGTTCGGTGCTCGTAAAGGCATTGATTCCCGTGGCGCCCATGCTCTTGTAAAGCACGTCGAACTCATTGGGAACAACATACTCGGCGGCCTTGCGCGCCTCCTCGCTAATCAACGCGAAAATGGCCTTGCGCCTTTCGGGGTCCGTCTCGGAAAAACGTTCTTGATACAGTTCCTCGATTCGGTCAAGATGAGGCTTCTCCCTCTCGTAGTCCAGCGCCCCGAGCCGGTCCGTTCCCTTGAAGAGAAGATGTTCCAGGTAATGGGCCAGCCCCGTGGATTCAGCGGGATCGAACTTGCTGCCCGCGCGTACCGCAATCTCGGCGTAGAAGCGCGGCGTCTCGTGGTTCTCCGTCAGATAGACGGTCAGGCCGTTGTCGAGGCGGTAAATCTGGACCCCCATGGGGTCGCCCCGCTTGGCCCGGTGAATACGTTTGTAACCTGCCCAGGCCGGCGACGACACGGCGGCCAGGATCACCAGGGTGAACAAGATTCGGGTCAGGGAACCACGTCGCTTCATACCTCAATCCTCGTGTTCGGATAATGCCGCCCGGTTCAAGAGCGCATGATAGGCCGTGCCGCCGTGAAGGTGCAACCGGGGCCATTGGAACTGCTGGATTTTTCTGCCTGAGGCAATTTGATATCTTGGCTTCCTGATTTCGTATGTTAATGGCCAAGCATAACGGTTTGTCATGGATTTGTGCCTGCACCAGCGCTGCATAAATCCACATTAAATCACTGCTGTCCAAGAAGAATCGCCACTCTTGTCCAAAACAGTGGTTGTAAAACTTATATTGACGAAGCCCTCCGTTGAAGTGGGAGAATCAAGGTTCCACCAAACTTGGCTCACCCCACAACCGCGGAGGACGCTTTCATGGTACGGACCGCCAGTCTCTTCAGTCAACTTCTCGAACACTTTCCCCGTCACGAATTTGCCGGACTGGTCAACAAGCACCGGGCGGAGCGTGATGCGAAAGGCTTCACCTGCTGGGCGCAGTTCGTCGCCATGCTCTTCTGCCAGACGGCACGGGCCGACTCACTGCGTGAAATCTGCAATGG
>JAJRTN010000185.1 GCA_024278275.1 Candidatus Hydrogenedentota bacterium | reverse complement strand
CGTGCTGTAGGAATTGCCTTTTGGCCTATCGACGCGTTCCCACGGTCTGCAGACCGTGGGAACGAGAAAAGCCCCGTGGACGATTTGTGGAGAAGAAACGCCGGTCTGTTATGCTGAAACCATATCCCCTTCCCAAGTCTTGCAGATGGCTTGAGCGCCGGCATCCACAAAGCTTATGCCGTTTGGGACTACGGGGTGCTATGCCGCGCTTCCGCAGTCCAAAGATGTTATGCAGAAACCATATGACCATTGTTAGACCAAGAGATCCTCTAGAACAAGGGAAGCGCGGAGATGACGAAGAAGCCGTTGAATCGAAGTCTGCACGCCGCGAAGGCGACGAAACAGGATGAGTTTTACACGCAGCTTTCCGATATCGAGAAGGAGCTACGGCATTACACGAAGCATTTCAAGAACAAGACCGTCCTGTGCAACTGCGATGATCCCAAGGTCAGCAATTTCTTTCATTACTTCTCGCACAACTTCGAGAAGCTGAAGCTAAAAAAGCTGATTACCACCTGCTACAAGAACTGCGATGCCGATCTGTTCAGCCAGCACACGGCGGAGAGTGGAATCTACCTCGAATACGACGGCGACAAGAACGATAACCGCGTCCCTGACCCGGACGAAATCGGCATTCACAAGTTAAAAGGCGACGGCGATTTTCGCAGTGAGGAATGCGTCAAGCTGCTCAAGCAAGCGGACATCGTCGTTACCAATCCACCGTTCTCGTTGTTTCGGGAGTACGTCGAGCAGTTGGTGAAATACAAGAAGAAGTTCCTCATCATCGGGAATCAGAACGCGATCACCTACAAGGAGATTTTCGGGTTGATCAAGGAAAACAAGATGTGGCTGGGCTACACTCATGCCGTCGCCTTCGTCGTCCCGGATCATTACGAAATGCGAGCGGTGAGAAGTTGGAGAGGCGAGGACGGAACGAATTGGCGCAGCTTCGGAAACGCTTGTTGGTTCACCAACCTAGATATCCAAAAGCGTCACGAGGAGTTGATTACCGTAAGGGAGTATGGCCCGAAGGAATATCCACATTACGACAACTACAACGCGATTGAGGTGTCACGATACAAGGATATACCGGGTGATTACGATGGCGTCATGGGAGTGCCTGTAACCTTCCTTGCATACCACAATCCCGAACAGTTTGAGATAATTGGTTCGGATTACGAAGTGAAACAGGGCTTGCTACCCGAGTTGATCAAGCGGAGTTGGACGGGGAAGACCGACCGCGGCTACGTGAAGGGAAAGCGGTGCTACGCACGGATTCTAATCCGAAAGAGAGCGAAGTAGATGAAGATCGAACTCAAAGAAATCACCATCGAGAAGCTAACTGAGGGCTTCCTCGACAACGCGGAACAAGGAGTCGTTGCCTATGGCGGAAAGCTCGACATTCGTCCGCCGTACCAGCGGGAATTCATCTACAAGGACAAGCAGCGGGATGCGGTCATTGATAGCGTTCGCAAGGACTTCCCGCTGAACGTAATGTACTGGGCAGTGCGCAATGACGGCGATTACGAAGTGATCGATGGACAACAGCGCACGCTTTCAATGTGCCAATACGTCAACGGGGACTTCTCCATCACCGGGCTGGCGTTCCACAACCTGCAAGACGACCAGCAGAAACAGATTCTCGATTACAAGCTGATGGTCTATTTCTGCTCCGGGACTGACAGCGAAAAGTTGGACTGGTTCAAAACCATCAACATCGCTGGCGAGGAACACACCAATCAGGAATTGCGCAACGCGGTGTATGCTGGCCCATGGACTGCCGATGCCAAACGCTATTTCAGCAAGACGGGTTGCCCAGCGTATGGACTGGCGAGCGACTATCTCAAAGGCACTGCGATCCGGCAGGAATATCTGGAAACGGCGATCAAATGGCACGCGGGCGCAACGTCGGCGGGCACGATCGAAGAGTACATGTCGAAACATCAGCAGGATGAGAGTGCAACGCCACTTTGGGCGTATTTCCAGCAGGTCATCGCTTGGGTTAAGGCGACCTTCCCGGAGCATCGGCGAGAGATGAAGGGAGTGGATTGGGGGGCTCTCTACAATCAGTTCAAGGACAAAGAGTTTGATACGGACAAGCTGGAGAAGCACGTTGCTGAGCTGATGATGGATGATGATGTCACGAAGAAGTCCGGAATCTATCCCTATGTACTGGACGGGGAAGAAAGACATCTCAACATTCGAGCATTCACGCTGAACATGAAAAGAACAGCATACGAGAGGCAAAATGGAGTCTGCGTGAAGTGCAAGAAGAAGTTTGCGTTTGAAGAGATGGAAGGCGATCACGTCAAGCCGTGGCACGAGGGCGGAAAAACCAACGCGGCCAACTGCCAGATGCTGTGCAAGGAAGATAACAGAAGAAAATCGGGGAAATGAAATGGTCTAACCAGAGCGTGGACCACTACGTCTCGCCCGGCGCGGACGCCGGGTGAAACGATGGCCACGCTCGACGTTAAGCAGCAAACACCCAATCTAAGCTTTCGGAAGGAACAGGAGCGCACTATGAGCGGTTATCATCTTTATGTTCTGCACGGTCGGCTGGTTTCTCGGGAGCATTCGGTGTGGGCGTGGGAGGAGGCGGATCGGATTGAGGCGCTCGCGCTGCAAGAGGGCGTCGTGGATGGGCTGAAGAAGATCGGGTGGATCGTGGATGTGGACGACTCGGAAGCGGGTTATGGAAAAACGCGCTGGCTTCTCTGGTTGAGGGACACGCTCGAATATATCGATATCGTGGAGGGGACGCCGTTGGGCTATCTTGGCCTGCTGAAGCCGGTGTCGCTCTTTCCCGACACCGATCAGGGCACGCGGGAATGGCTCGAACGGGTCCGGGAAGAGCGGCGGGGCGATCCCGAGCCTCCGGCCCCGGGCAATATCCTCGAACGATTGCTGGGGGAAGTCCCGCTGAAGGAAGTGATCGAGCGCCTTGACGATCCGGCTTTCGGCGAGGCGGAAAGGATCATCGTTTGCTGGGCGATGTATCGCAGCATGGACCGGGCGATCAGGGCGGGCAACGGGCAAGCAACTGCGGAATCGCGCGACAACCTGCGCGAGAAGCTGCTCAGGTTGGTGCAGGATATCCGCCGCTGCGACGACAACTCGGCGCGCCTGGCCGACCTCGAAGATCGGAAGGCCGATTTACGCGCCATTCTCGGAGAACACGGCATCGATCCGGATGCTGAGCCAGTAGGTTAGTAACTATCCCCCGGCAAAGTCCGGGGATATTTACTCCCTTGCAAGGACGGCCTCTTGGTTCCGGCCAGGCCGTGTCAGGGGGATGTCCATCCCTCGCCGAATAGTTGAGCATTATGGGCCGGGCGTTCTCCTTGGGGTGTCATGTGCGATAAGGCGATTTTCAACGCGACCACAACACACCGGATGACTTGCAAAAAAAAACTCTTCAATTTCACAAATGTCTCTTACTGCTGTCCAAGACAGAATCGCCGTGACGCTTCGACCCGCATAGAATAGGGTTCTTTCCTTCCGAAATCACCTTTTTTGGGACCAGGTCTCCCGTTTTCCTGTTGCCCGGTTAGGGGCCTGTCCAAGACCGGGCAAGGGTAATTCCAATTGTTGTGGGGCGGGCTCGATGGGTGACGTTTTGAAGGGGGCGTCGAGCCATTCGCGCAAGTCCCGATAGGTGAAGAGGTTAAGACGCAGCATGGAGGCCAGGTTGGACAGGAGGACCTGGGCCTTTACGTCGCCCTTGAACCTGGCCAGGAAAAGAGGTCGAGACACAGGGAAATGGTGGTGGAGTCCAGCGATAGCCCCTGATTTCGGGTATTTCGTGGCTAAACCTGAAAAGGGCCGTTGCGTCCTTATCGCGGAGGATCCTGCCCGTTCCATTTTGCCATGCAGCAATGACTTACGACCAATCCTGCGATTTAGCTGTCTTTTTTGCTCAAGGTGGCTTGACGACAAAGTATCACTAGGGTATCATTTATTTATGAAGACCGAACTGGTAACAACCTTGAAAAGACAAGCGACGCGGCTCCTGTCCGAACTGCGTGATTCCGGGGAGCCTGTTTTGATTACGGAGCATGGCAAGCCGGCGGCCTACTTGGTTGATGTGGAATCCTATGAGCTGACACAGCACAGGATACAGATTCTTGAGGGTATTGCCCGGGGGGAACGCGCGATATTCGAGGGCCGCACATTCTCGCACGCCGAAGCCAGAGAGAAAATGAAGAAATGGCTCGTCTGATCTGGACGGAGCCCGCGTTGGCTGATGTGGATGAGATCGCCGAGTACATCGCGCTTGATAATGCCCTGGCGGCATCGCGGTTCGTCCAGAAAGTGTTCGACCGGGTCGAGCGACTTGAGGCTCATCCAAAATCTGGAAAGCGGCCGCCCGAGTTGCCACACACACGCTATCGCGAGGTCGTCGTCGCGCCTTGTCGGATATTCTACCGCCTCGAAAAAGGGGATGTGTACATTCTTTTACTCATGCGTTCCGAGAGACTACTGCGACCCTATCTGCTCCAGTTGCGTGAGGAGGACCAATGGGGGGATGACCGGTCGACAGGAACGGATTGACCCCCAATACGGCGGTTCGCGCAACCAACAGGCAAGGGGGGACTGCGTTAAGGCAAGGGTCCGCTGAATGTGCGGATGAGCCCCGTAGCCCCGTTACCATGAAAAGGCCAAGTAGTATACATAGCCGTTGGACCAGGTGAGATCCTCGTTGACCGGGACATTGGGATCCTGATCGTAGTACCAGTCAATGCCGGGTTCGCCTCGAGGAGGATCCCACCAAGCCGGCGCCCAAGATACTTGTATGTTGACGAAACGACGTCCCCTGCCTTCGTGCTCCGAGGAAATGAAGCTTCGCCTGAGGCCAAGGTTTCGGGCGTATACCGGAAAATCGGCTTCCGGGAGCTTGGCCTTGATACAGCGAACGTAGTCGCCGCCAAAAGCGGTGTCGTAGAACTCCTGAACCTCCCGGGCAGATTCCGGAAGCGCTCTCCGTGCGGCGGAAGGAATGTACCGGTACACGATAACCGTCGCCACGACAACGAGCACAACGGCCAGGATGAGTACGCGTTTCCGATGGTGAGCCCGGATGTTCTCGTTATCCATCATGCTTCTCGCTTAGATCGGGGGGCACCATGCTCGATGATTGGCATTGCCACAGGTTCGTGAAGGGCCACACGTTCTCAATTACGAATGGGAGGCATTTACGCCGGCGAAGGCTCAGAATCCCTCCGGGCAGAACTGTTTCAGGTGGTTCAGGGCGATGATCAGTCCGGCGTCCTCCAGGTTCGGCGCCATGGGCGGGCGCGCCTGTTGCGCCACGTCCTCGGGCGGTGTGTCTTGCTGGTCGCGCCACACGGCATCGTGCCAGCCCTCGATGTTGAGGTCGCCGTGGTACCCGGCGCGGCGCAGTTCCTTGATGATCTGGCCCCAGTCCTCGTCGCCGAAGCCCGGCATGCAATGCTCGCATGAGCCGTGGTGCAGGAGGCCATAACGCGCCACGTTATGGGGGTACATCCTCGCGCCCTTGGCGTGAACGTGGTAGATCCGCGACGCGAATTGACGGATGTTCTCGCACGGGTCCACGCCCTGGGGAACAAGATGACTGGGGTCCCATTCGAGGCCCAAGGCTTCGGAGTCCACCGCGTTGAAGCAGGCCTCGCTCATGGCGGGCGTGCAGATGCAGTTGATGCCGAACATGGGCGTATGGTACCGCCCCATGGGGCAACACTCGAAGGCGATGCGCACCCCGTGATCCTCGGCGAAGCGGGCATGCTCCCCCCAGACTTCCGCGAATTTCGGCAGGCTGTCTTCCAGGGGTTTTCCCGTGACGCGGCCGGCAAAACCCGCCACCGCGCCGACCCCCAGATGTTCCGCGAGGAGGATGGCGTTTTGCACCTGGACCGCCGCGTCTGCTTCGATGGTGGGGTCGAGGTGGTTCAGGTAGAACGCGCCGATGCAGGAGATACGAATGTCCGCGGCGTCAAAATCGGCCTTCACGGCGTCCGCCTTCGCTTCCCAGCCGGGATTCCCGGGCATGAAATCGGGGGCACGGTCGAAATAGCCCGTGAGCAGTTCCACGCTGCCGAATCCCCATTTCTTCATGAAGGCAATGCGCTCGGGATTGTGGCCCGACAAAAAACCTATTCGCATGGCGTTTCCCTTTCTTGTGCCGAATTATCAGGCTTGAAATATACGCGACGGACCGCGCCTATTGCCAACCCGCGATGGTATCTTCCGCCGCGTGGAAGGCGCGACGAACAGGGAGAAAGGCGATCCCGTTCAGGAGGCATGCCAGCGGTCCAGGATGCCATAGAGGAGTACACCGAAGGCCGTGGCCACGTTCATGCTGTTTTTGAACCCGTACATGGGTATCTTGACCACCGCGTCACAGCGACGCAGATTCCGTTCGTGGATTCCGTTTACTTCGTTGCCGAACACAACGGCCACCGGTCGGGGCCAGTCGAAGGCCGTGTAATCCACCGCCCCTTCCGACACCTCGACGGCCACAATGGGGATGTCCCGCGCCCGGAGCGCCGCGAAACAGTCCTTGGTCCGCTCATGGTAGGTCCACGGCACGTACTCGAAAGCGCCCAGGGCGGTCTTTTCCAGCTTGGGATGGGGCGGGTGCGCCGACATGCCGCACAGGTGGATATGGGCCGCGGCCCCCGCGTCCGAGGTCCGAAAAATAGACCCCACGTTATAGGCGCTGCGGATATTGTCCAGTACCACGTGGACGGGATGGCGATCAATATCGGGCAGTTCCTCCGGCGGCACGGCCCGGTAATGCGGCTCACGGTCGGTCATGGGGCCTACAGTCCCTCGGTCAAGGCGATGATTTCCTCGAACCGCCCTTCCGCCAGGAGCGCCGGGTAGGGGTCAAAAGCGCCGTCCCGGATGTTGCGCCAGCCTTCCCAGGCCGTGCCCCGCTTCCCCGCCAGGACAAGCTGGCGATTGATAAGAGCTTCCTCCGCGTTCCGGAAGCGGCGGCACGTTTCCGGATCCCACGCGGGCATGGCTTTCGCCAAGCCCGCCAGACGCCCGACAATGGCGTCGCAGAAGCGTTTTCCCATTTCCGCCGAGGCATGTTCCTTGGGGTCCAGGCCGCCGATCCCCTGGTAAGGCGGGGAACCTTCCAGGCGGTCGAGGTCCACTTTATCGGGAAAGAGGTGCATCATGATGGACGTCTCGAAAGCCGCCGCATGATCACCGTGGTACTGTTCGTCCAGGGCGAGGAAGTACTCCGGCGTGCCCAGGATGGGAATGTTCAGGACCTTCGACATGCGCACCGCCGCCTCGCGCACGGCGATCTGCTGGGCCGCGCCATAATGACCGGTGACCACGATCACCGCCTTGAAGCCCTGCCGGGCCGCCTCGCGCAAGAGCTGGTCCAGCCACGGGCGTAAAAGCCGCGATTCCAGGCAAACCTCGGGATCCATCACGAAAGTATGCGGTTCATCGAGTCCCCCCACGCCGCCATAAAGGGGCGGAAAAACGATACCGCCCCCCGCCCGCGCGGCGCGGATGCACAACTCGTGCGCCTTTACGGCATCCAGTCCCACCACGTTCTGCTGGCCGTGCCACTCGATGGTGCCCAAGGGAAGGAACAGCGTGGGACACGCCGCCATGGCGGATTCCACCTCGCGGGGCATGAGGTATTCAAACCGGACTTCCATGATGCGATCTCCCGGGGGTTAACACCAGTCCCCCGGGAACTTTGTCACACTGCCGCGCCGTTACGCAAATGGCGTTCGGGCGAAACGCCCTTCCCCGTGGATTCCCGCGTGCGCGGGAATGACGGCAGGGAAATGCAAACCCCTTTTCGTGACGATTGGTATAAAACTTCATTGCCAAGAAAGGCCGTTGCGTCCTTATCGCCTGTGGATAACCAACGTGTCAACTATAAGGGACGATTGAAAGTCTTCCATGCACTAAGGAGCCAGGCTCGGGCACAGGTTCAATCGTCTACGGGACTGGGGATATGGTTTTCCCAGCACTGAAGTGCTGGGCTACTGTCAACCGTCCCTTACGGGACGAAGCGGCATGGCCGCCACGGGACGGAGGTGGGCTTCGGCCGCTTGAACCTAACCCGACATAGCCGGAATCACCTTCGCGGAGAACCGTGGTTCCGGAGCAAAGTAGAAGAGGCTTCCAGCCTCTTCAAAGCGGCTGGAAGCCGCTTCTACGTTTTTCCGCGAAGGCGGGGAAGGGTGGGTCTTGACCCACCAAGCCTATGTGTTTGAGGCGATACCGTCTTGCCATGGGAGAAGGTTATGGTGGGCCAAGGTCCACTGATTTCGTGTATTTTGTGTATTTCGTGGTTGAACCTGGAAAGGGCCGTTGCACCCTTATCGCGGAGGCTTCTACTCGTTTTATTTCGCCATGCGGCATGGACGTATATCGACGGTTATCAACGGCGCGGCCGTTGAAATCCACGCCCCCAGGAGGTGAATGCACTGACGCATGTAAAGCACTTTTCGGCAATGACTTACGACCAATCCTGCAATTTAACTGCCTTTTTTAGGTTCATTGCCAAGGGACTCATTTTGGCAATGCCGCTGCTGAAGTTTATGGAAGTAATGTGCTAGGATTCGTGTTACCTTTAACCAGAACCGCGTGGTGTGCCATGACGGGGGGGCCGTCCCCGGCCACCGTGATGGTTCCTGGCAACCCTTGCGGTCCGCCAGCTTCCAAACCCGGTTGGAATTATCCCCAATGGACTTTCTTACGAACGATGACGACCCGCTGGTGATCGCGGGACGCAGCTTCAACTCCCGCCTTTTCATCGGTACGGGCAAGTTTCCTTCCGCCGCGTCGCTGCGCGATACCATCGCGGCCTCGGGGTCGCAAATTGTCACCGTGGCCCTGCGCCGGGTCGATCTCGGCAAGGACGGGGGCGACAGTATCATGTCGGCCATTGATCCGGAGAAACAGCTCATCCTGCCCAACACCAGCGGCGCCCGCACGGCGGATGAAGCCGTCCGGCTGGCCAGGCTGGCCCGCGCCGCGGGACTCGAACCGTGGGTGAAGCTGGAACTGACGCCCGAACCGCGTTACCTCCTGCCCGATCCGCTGGAAACGCTGAAGGCCGCGGAGATCCTGGTGAGGGAAGGCTTCGTGGTGCTTCCCTATATCCAGGCCGATCCCATGTTGGCGAAACACCTGGAGGAAGCGGGCACGGCCACGGTCATGCCCCTGGGCGCGCCCATCGGCAGCAACCGGGGCGTGAAAACCCGCGAAATGATCGCCATCATTATTGAACAGGCCAATGTCCCCGTGGTGGTGGACGCCGGCCTGGGCGCCCCGTCCCACGTGGCGGAGGCCATGGAGATGGGGGCCGACGCGGTGCTGGTCAACACGGCCCTCGCCGATGCGCGGGACCACGCGGCCATGGGCCGCGCCTTCGCCATGGCCGCCCAGGCCGGACGCCTGGCCTACCGGGCGGGGCTCGGTCCCGAACGCGCCGCGGCGGCGGCCAGCTCGCCCCTCACCGGCTTCCTGGGAGAGGACACGGCTCCATGAGCTTTCGCGATATCTTGGACGCCTGGCCGCGGGAACGGCTGGAGGCGCTTTATGGGGAGGTCACTCCGGCACGGGTCGAGGCCGCCCTGGAGCGTCGGGACCGTCGCATCGAAGATCTCGCCGCGTTGCTGTCGCCCGTGGCGCGGCCCTACCTGGAGCCCATGGCCCACGAGGCACAGCGCCTCACACGATGGCATTTCGGGCGCACCATCGGCATGTACGCCCCCATCTACATTTCCAACCTCTGCGCGGCCGACTGCGTGTATTGCGGTTTCGCCGTGCGGTCGGGCAGCAGGGAACGCCGGGTGACCCTCAAGCCCGATGAGATTCGCCGGGAATGCGCCGCCTTGGCGGCCAAGGGCTTCGACAACGTGCTGCTCCTGACCGGTGAAGCGCCGCGTGCCGTGAAACCCCGGCACATTGCCGACGCCGTCGCCATTGCCCGGGAGTATTTTTCGGGGGTGTCGGTGGAAATCTACGCCCTGGACGAGACGGACTACCGTTTGCTGTGTGACCATGGTCTTGAAGGGGTCACGCTTTACATGGAAACCTTCGACCGCGAAACCTACCGGCAGGTGCATCTCCTGGGACAAAAGGCGAACTACGACTACCGGCTCGACGCGCTGGAGCGGGCCGGGCGGGCGGGCGTGCGCCGCCTGGGGATGGGCGTCTTGCTGGGCCTGTTTAATTGGCGTATCGACGTCCTGTGGCTCGCGCTTCATGCGCGTCACCTGCAGAAGCATTGCTGGCAGAGTGCGCTCTCCGTGTCGTTTCCGCGGTTGCGCCACGTGCCCGAACGCTTTACGGTGCGCGACCTGGTGCGTGACGCCGACCTGGTGCAGATCGTGCTCGCCCTGCGCTTGTTTCTCCCCGAGGCGGGGTTCAACCTGTCCACCCGCGAAGCCCCGGTCTTTCGAGACCGTCTGATCCCCCTGGGAATCACCGCCATGAGCGCAGAATCAAGCACGCGCCCCGGCGGCTACGCCACGCGCGGCGAGGAAACCCTCGAACAATTCGAGATCGAGGATGGCCGCGTCACCGAGGAAGTCGCCGCCGCCATCCGCGCCGCCGGCTACGATCCGGTCTGGAAAGACTTCGACCACGCCTTGACCGGGTTAGGATGATAACGTGTCCGCAGATTGCGCAGATGAACGCAGATTCTCCCGTTCCCACGCAGGGCGTGGCGGGTAGTACGCAGGGTAGGCCTTGGCCACCATGGCCCCTTACCAAGGGAGGCTGTTTCGTCGTCAAGGTTTCAGGCTGTATAGCGAGACAGGTAGCCGTTCACGCTCCCCCCAACCCGGCCAAGCCAAAACCGAAGAACGCCGAAGATCGTGACGGTTCATAAATGGCGTGAAGGGTTACCGAGATAGAACGAGCAGAATCCTCCGCGATACGGGCGCAACTGCTTTTTTTAGTCGGCGGAATGGGGCCTATCGGCCCACAGCCCCTGGTCCGGGCCGAGTACGGCCCACAGAGGGCGGCTGTGCCACATAAGAAAACCTGAAACCTTGACGCCGAAACAGCTTTTGAAACTTGGATTGCTGGTGAACTTCGGGCATTATCCCAAAGCGGCTATCGAAAGAATAATCAGATGAAGAATAGAACCACGGAAAACACAGAAAACACGGACAAAAGGAGTATTAATGTCCGTGGTAAAAAATAAGGAATCCCCCTATGAACCGCTTGATCACGATGACCTTGACGCTTCTTGCCGCGTCCTTCGCCTGCCACGCGGCGGAAGAGGCCTACGGACGCTACGTCGATAAAACGGCGGAATGGGAAGCGGTGGGGGACGATCTGCTCCATGGTTTCCACAATATGTACAATCTGCATATCGTCCATGAAGCGGAAGATGATGCCTACCCCTATAAAGGCTGGTTTTTCGGCTGGGCCACCACCATGTGCAACGAGGGCTACCCCGGTTGCGACGCCATTTTCGCGGCGCGGGCGCCCAGGCTCGCGGGACCGTGGGAAGTGTATTGCGGCATCGCCGGTGGAAAAGCGGTTTGGGACGGGAAGATGGAGGCGGCACGGTGGGAGCCGGTCATTTCGGGCGGGGATACGAATTTCGATAACTGGCACAATGGCGATCCTTCCGTGGTGCGCCGCAACGGTACGTACTACATGATCTACAGTGCCACGGGACACAACGCGGATGGTATCGCCTACGGGCAGGCGAAGGACACGGACTCGGACATCAGTTGTATCATGGGCGCGGTGTCCAAGGATGGTTTGAACTGGGTAAAGACCCGGGCGCCCGTACTGGTATACAAGCCCAACATCGGTCAGTCGCCCAAGAACCCCGGGGGGTATCTGCACCCTTCGGGCTTGTATCACCGTCCTTCGCTGATGTACGAGGACGGCCGTTGGAAGGCCTGGTTCGACGCCTTTGACGGAAAGCATTTCACCATGCTTTATGCCGAAAACCGGGGCGATTTCATCCGGCAGATGGATTGGAAAGTAGTTCGCGGCATGGATAATCCCTGCATCGTCGAGTTTCCCAACCCCGATGTGGTGAAAGTGGATGACGTGTATTTCGCTTTCGGCGACCCGGGAGGACACCCCGACCCGGGATGGGCGGGGCGTAAGACCACGTGGGCCGTTTCCCTTAATGGTCTTGATTGGAAGATGGCGGGCTACATGCATGCTGACGCGGATGTGCAGGCCAACCAGGTACCGGAAGCCTATGTGGAAACCAGGGATGGCACGACCTGGATCTATGTGGACTATGGCGCCCAGGTCCCCGGTGACTACCGCTACGAACGTATTCGCCTGAAACGTTGGAAAGCGACATCGGAGCGACTGGACCGTCTTCGGGCGCTCTGCAAGAACGCCGCCGGCCCCGTTGAATTCAAACCCTCGCCCGGGTGAGGCGTTTTCAAGACCAGGAACCGGGGGTAGTTGCCTGGTTTTTCCGTGCGCCCGCCTGTCATTCCGAACGCAACCATGACCTGGTCGCCCCTTCCAGGGGGCCAACGGAAGCTCATCATCGAGAACGGTCCTCCCTGCCTTATGGCGTGCCCGGGCGGGACCGCTCCCGGAATGGTCCGTGCGATTCATGGGGAATGGCGAAGGGTTGCGGTGTAATGAGTCGAAGGGATGCGTCGCTGAAGGTCATGAGAAAACGCGGGGCCTCGCCGCGTCTGACGGGCAGCGAAACAGGGGCGCAGGTGAGTCGGCCGTGGGGGGGCGCGTTGGTCCACGGGAAAAGACCGTCGCGCCGGGCGAGGTGAAGCGCGCCAAATCCGTCGGCGATGACCATTCCTTCGCCATGGAAGGCGCCGGTAAGACGGGGCGCCCATGCATCGGCGGACCATTGAACCGTTCCTTCGGGCGTGGTGGCCATGACACGGTCGTCCGTCAGCAGGAGCAGCATTCCATCGCTTTCCGGCAGCGGAGCCAGTGCGCGGGGTCGGGCGCACGCTGTGCCGGTGGCGTCCAGCCATTCACCGGTGGCCGGATCATGGCGGGAGAGCGTGCCGTCGGCAAGCGCCACGGCCAGCACCGGGCGGGGGCTTTTGTTCAACAGGATGGGCGGACAGGACGGGGCAGAAGGCAATTCGCGCTCCCATCGGAGGCTTCCGCCTTGGTCCAGGCAGACCAGGCTTTGCCCTTTCGCCCCCTGCACGGACACCACCAGGGCATCGCCGAGCCACGTCGGGTTGGCGACCGTGCCCCCCATCTCGCGGCGCCAGCCGCGGCCGCCATCGAGCGGCGTGGCCTCGATGGAACCGTCCGGGAAGACCGTCACCGCCGTGTCCGCCCTGCCGGGGGAAGATTTCACCACGAGACCGGTTTCCGGGGCACTTTCGTGGTTCAGGTCTCGGCGCCACTGTATTTCACCCTGCGCGTCCAAGACCATCATGTTTCCCCGCGTCCCGAAAGCGGCCACGCGGGGCGCGCCGCCGGCGTTCAGGCCCGCCAGGACATGTGTCACCACCAGGTCATCAAGAAGGGTTCGGACGACCACGCCCCGGGCGTTCAGCAACCACAGCCCCCCGTCTCCGCCCACGGCCGCAACACCTTCCAATGTTCCCTGACGCCGGAGCAGCGCCGCCGGGGCCACCCTGGCGGATGTGTCGAGGAACTGCATCCATGCTTCGGCGGGCCGCACGGGCATGGTGAAGTCGCGTGCCGCGCTTCCTCCACCGTCAAGGCGCAGCACCAGGCGAAAGACCGGCCTGTCGCCCTCCCGGAAAATACCTTGCACGGCACGCCGGTAGACCGCGGTCTCGTCTGGTTCCAATCGGACGGGGAAGCCGGCGGCGCCCACGCTGTAGCCTTCCGCCCCGAAGGCTTCGAGCTTGCCCCGTAGCGTATCGCCCGTGCGGTTTTCGACGCCAAACTCGATTTCTCCCCGTCGTTCCCCGGCGGTTAACGCCTTGGAAATGTTCATCCACGGGCAGGCGGGGAGTGCGTACCTGGCGATGGGCAGACGTTCCAACAGCAATGGTCCCTTGATGGGCGGCACGACGGCCATGCCCTCCTTCGGTTCGATTTCGTGACGGGTTCCGATGTAGAGGTTGGTCACGGGCAGCGTGCCGCCGTGCATGGGCATCTCAAATCCCTCCGGAACACCGCGGGGCAGCAGCAGTGCGGCGCCGTAATCATCGCGCAAGATGAATCCATCCGGGCGCTTCCCCAGCCCGCCCGGGCCGACACGGAGGAAATCGTCCACCGGCGTGCGCACCACATAGTCCTTGTGCCGGGGTGGCAACGGTGGCGTGGGCAACACCGCGGCGGCCCCGCCCTGTGCCAGGCGGCCGTATGCGTCCACCTCGTCGGGCATGATCTCCCACCAGCCTCCGTCGGGCGCGTTGATCCATGCGTAAGCCCCGGAGACGGCCTTGGCCATGCACAGGCGTGCGCGGAAATACTCGATGGCATAGGCCGGTACCGGCAGACCTTGACGGTAGCGAATCGGTTCGAGTCCCAGGCAGAGCGCCCCCTGCCGTTCCCACACGCGGCGCTGTTCGGGTGTACAGCGGGCGGTCAATCGCGCCGTCACCCGGTTCAGTGCGTCCACCTCATGACCGGGCGTATCGAGTATGCCCGCCGACGCGCCGACAAGCACCTGGATCGACACATCCGCCGCCGCCCCGGGGCCTTCCAGCATGCCTTGAAACAGGGCATGCCACAGGGGGGCGGCCGACGGCAAGGGATCGACGATTAGGAGGATCTCGCCTTCCGGATAGGCACGCAGGCAGGCGCGGACGGCCTGCCGGCCGAATCGTCGCGCGCCCTCCCGGAGCGTTTTCGGCGGTGTTTCATCAAGACGATAGCCGTCCCAGCGATACCGGAACATGAGGCTGTCGGGCCGGGTGTCGAGCACGATGCCCCGCAGCCCCGATTCACGGCAAAACCGGGCGGCTTCCCGGATGGATTCGATGCCCCGGCGCGCCCATTTTCCGTCCGCGAAATAGGGCGCGTCGGGCGTCAGAGGCAGACGCAGGAAGTTTCGGTCCAGTCCGGCCTCCCCAAGCCGTGCCTGGGCCGCGCGTATTTCCAACAGGAGCCGATTCGCCTCGGCGACCGGGATCCCGGGTGGCGCAAGCCCTTCACGCAGCCCCTGGAAGAGAAAGCCCCTGAATCCCTTCTCCCGCCATTGGGCGGCCGTGTTCGCCGCCCACGTGGCATTGACCGGGGCGGCAAGCAAAACCGCCGACATGACGGACGCCCGTGCCGGGGAAACACGGTCCGCCGTGGCGGAACAGAGCAACAGACAGACGGTGAACAGGATGGGCAAGGCAACCCTCTCTCACACGGCACCATGCCGCGCCCGGGGAACACGCCACCCATGCTCTCACGGCGCCGCGTAACAGGTCAAGCGCGGCATCCTGGGTTCACTCGTTCCCGGAGCCGTCCGATGATGGGTTAGCAGACAAGGGCGTAACGTTCACCGCCTGGGGACCTTTGGCGCCCTCGAGCAGTTCGTAGGTCACATCCTCCCCCTGTTTCAGGGTACGGAATCCCTCCATTACGATGGAGGTGTGATGCACGAACACGTCGGCGTCATCATCCCGGGCAATGAAGCCATAGCCCTTCTGGTCACTGAACCACTTTACCTTGCCTGAGTTTGATGGGGTATGCGATACCTCGGACACAACTGCAATCCCTCGCTACGAGCAGGCCGCACCGAAACCACCGCGTTTCGGCACATAAACCATACGCCCCAACCTTTTCGTAATTTACACATTTATTATGGTATACGCAACCCGGCAATATTGTCAACATGGTTATTATTATAATGAATCCGGAGTGCGGCTACGGCGGGCCGGGCGGCCGTCTGAACGGTTACCTTCGCCCTTTCACCAACGCGCCACCCCGTCTTCGCGTAACGCGGCATTGGCCAGATGTGCCGCCCCGGCCGCGGTTACGCCCACCTCGACCGGTGCATTGGGTCGATTGCGCGTGCGCACGCATTCCAGCCAGTTGCCCAGGTGGAGCAGTTCACCGTTGGGTACGTCGTAGAAATCCAGCCCGCGTGGTCCGGATCCCAAAACGCGCTTTCGTTGCTTGACCTGCTTACCGGGCTCGGGGAGCACCTCGTAGCGGCCCCGGTCGCAGTAGAGCGTGGCTTCCGAACCCATATACTCCATCTTGGCCCGGTACCGGGCGTTGCAGAAAGTGCCCTCGAAATGGACCTGTGTTTCCGGGCTATTGTATTGAAGGAGGGTCTGCACCGTGTCCGGCGTCTCCCATGCGTCCTTCTTGGTGAAGAAACTTCCGATGCTGGCCGCGGTCTCCGGGTGGTCAAGGCCGAGAAACCAGTGGGCCACATCAACGTAGTGGACCATGAGATCGGTGAAAATGCCCCCGCCGAAATCCCAGAACCAACGCCAGTTGCGGAAGCGGTATTCGTCGAAGGGCTGGTCCTTCGCTTTCCCCAGGAAACGACGCCAATCGACGCTGTCCGGATGAATGTTGTAGGTAGGTTTGGGCGTGCGTTCCACGTTACGGTTCCACGTCAGGTGAACTTTCCGGATTTCGCCGAGTTCCCCCGAGGCGATGATTCTTCGCGCTTCGATGAGATGGGGCATGCTGCGTTGTTGCATGCCCACTTGCACGATGCGGTCGTGCCGGTTCTTCGCGTCGATAACGGCCCGGCCTTCGGCCCGGTCGTGCGTCAGCGGCTTCTCGACGTACACATCCTTTCCGGCGGTGCAGGCATCTACGGCGATGGGCACATGCAGGTGATCGGGCGTCCCGATGATCACGGCATCAATGCTTTTGTCGGCGAGTAGCGCCTCGTAATTCTTTGTAGCCCTGGCCCTGGGCGCGGCAAGCTCCTTGCCCCGTGCCAGATTATCATCCCACACATCGCAGACCGCCACTATCCGGACGCCGGGCAAGTCCTTGAGCGTTGCCATGAGCTGACGGCACCGCCCTCCTGTTCCGATGCAGCCGAGGTGGATGGTTTCGTTGGCGGGGTAGCCCCGGGCGGTGGCTTGACAGCCACCCGCCACGAGCCCTGCCCCCAGGCCCATCTGTCCGAGAAAAGCGCGCCGGTCTGATGTTGCGGACATGATTTAAGTACTCCCGCGGTTCGAACCCGAAATGGATGATACGTCGGGACCGGCCGGGGATCAACAGGATACGTAAAGCCGGATGGTCCATGTCCGCTGTTATGTTGCCATGTTAATGGGGCACGCATGTTCAATCGAAAACGGACATGACCCGGGCCAATCTGGTATCATCAACGGCTGCGACAGCTTACGCGTCTGCTTTGCCGGAAACATGGATTCGGGTCAAAGTTACCATCAAGCGAGCCGAGCGTCGAGGATCGTATCATGCACCTGCGCCTATGCGCCTGTATTCTGCTGAGCCTCACCGCAGTCAGCCAAGCGGAAGGGAAGGAGGAAGCCACCATTATGTCACCCGAGGGCTTTGAACAACGGATTCAGGAGGCCGGGGGAAGGGCGGATTTCGTCTTCGGGGACGACCGGCCTTTCCGGCAATGCCACGCTTCCACCGTCGTCCAGGCGGCCAATGGCAACCTCATTGCCGCCTGGTTCGCGGGCACCGAGGAGAAGAACCCCGATGTGGGTATATGGGGGTCCACCTGTGCCAACGGCGCGTGGGCCGCGCCGGAGCGCCTCGCCAAGATCAACGAATCCGCCCATTGGAACCCCGTGCTCTTTCGCGACGAGACGGATGCCATTCACCTCTTCTTCAAGGTAGGCCCGCAGATTCGTTACTGGCAGACCTGGTGGATGAGCAGCGGCGATAACGGTGCTACCTGGAGTAAGCCCACGGAATTGGTGCCCGGTGACAAGGGGGGGCGTGGTCCCGTGCGGAACCAGCCTATCATTCTTGAGAGCGGCGCCTGGCTGGCCCCGGCGTCCACGGAGATTGGCACGTGGGAGCCCTATGCCGACCGCTCGGAAGACTGGGGCAAAACGTGGAACCGAACCCCCGATTTTCCCATCGACCGAAAGCTGCTTAAGGGAAAGGGCGCCATCCAGCCTACCTTCTGGGAATCGGCCCCGGGCAAGGTCCATGCCCTGCTTCGAACCACGGCCGGCCACATCTGGCGCACCGATTCCGAGGACGATGGCCGCACGTGGAGCACCCTCTACAAGACCTCCCTGCCCAACAACAACAGTGGCATTGACGTGCAGAAACTGGATGACGGACGGCTCCTGCTGGTCTACAACCCCGTCGAAGGGAACTGGGCCGCCCGAACACCGCTGGACCTGGCCCTTTCCAGCGACAACGGCGTCACGTGGCGCACCATCGCCCACCTGGAGGACGACGCCGACAAGGAGCAGGAATACTCCTATCCCTGTATCGCCCAAACCACGAACGGCGTGGTCATCAGCTACACCTGGCGGCGTCAGCGGGTGCGCGTCTGGCAGATTCCTCTCTCCGTGCTGGATCAATAAGACCCATGGGGGCATTTTGGGGCGGCCTCCACAGCCGAGGGCGGCTGTGCCACATAAGAAAGCAAAGTAGCCCGCATTTGGAAGAAGGGCATTAATGCGCCAAGAGCCGTTTGAGAGTTTGCACAAAAATGTGGCACAGCCGCCCTCTGTGGGCCGTACTCGGCCCGAACCGGGGTTGTGGATCCGGCAGGATCCGGGCACCGCCCATCCGCGAAACCTGCCGCCCGCGAGTATGTGGGCCACCGAAAGCACACTTTAAATGAATCTGCGTTCGATCATAGAACAGGAAATCCTGCCGCGTGTCGAGAAGTCGTCGCGCTACCTGGGGAACGAACTGAACACGGTTCACAAGAATCCCGACGAGGTGGATTTTCGCTTCTGCCTGTTCTTTCCCGACCTTTACGAATTGGGATTGGGCAATCTCGGGCTGCACATCCTCTACGCCATCCTGAATGACATGGACGGCGTCTGGGCGGAGCGCGGGTATAGTCCAGCGCCCGACCTGGAGGCCCTGCTTCGGGAACGGAACCTGCCGCTCTTCCTGTACGAGTCGAAGGATCCCTTGTCGAAGGCGGATGTTATTGGTTTTACCCTCCAGTCGGAGCTGACCTTCACCAACATCCTGAACGCCCTGGATCTCGCGGGCCTGGCCGTGCGCAGTGAGCAGCGGGCCGACACGGATCCCCTGGTCATTGCGGGCGGGCCGGCGGTGTTTAATCCCGAGCCCCTCGCACCGTTCATGGATGCCTTCCTCATCGGTGACGGCGAGGAGGCGGTGGTGGATCTCGTGCGGGTGTTGCGCCCATTGAAAAACGCACCCAGGCGGGAAAAGCTGGAGGCCATCGCGGCCATCGACGGTTTCTACGTTCCCGCCCTATATCCCTTCGAGACCATGGCCGATGGTCAAATCCTCCCGGAAGAAGACGCGCCGAAGATCGTTAAACGCCTCGTGCGTGATTTGGACGCCGCAAAATACCCGACAAAGTATATCGTTCCCTTCACCGAGCTGGTCCACGACGGTGTCGGCCTGGAGGTGCTTCGCGGTTGCACCCAGGGTTGCCGCTTCTGTCAGGCCGGCATGGTGACGCGCCCCGTGCGCGAACGCTCCCTGGAAGAAGTGGACCGCCTCATGGCGGAGACACTCGATAATACGGGTCTGGAGGCGGTTACCCTCGTGTCCTTGTCCACCTGTGATTTTTCGCGACCCCGCACCCTGGTCAAACAGGCGGCCCAACGCGCCAAGACCGACAACGTGTCCGTCTCCCTGCCGTCGCTTCGGCTCGATTCCTTCGCGGTCGAAATGGCGGACATGGTGTCGGATGTGCGCCGCAGCGGCCTGACCTTCGCGCCCGAAGCCGCCACGCCCCGCCTGCGCGCGGTGATCAACAAGTTTATCCCCGATGAAGAGCTGCTCACCATGGCCACCGAGGCTTTCCGGCGCGGCTGGACCAGCGTGAAGACCTACTTCATGATCGGCCTGCCCACGGAACGCGACGAGGATGTGCTGGCCATTGCCGACCTGTGCATCCGGACGCTCAAGATGGGGCGTAAGATCCGCCCGGGCGCCATGGTGCGGACCGGTGTTTCCACCTTCGTGCCCAAGCCCTTCACGCCCTTCCAATGGGCGCCGCAGATCGATATCGAGGAAACCCGGCGTAGACAGGCCCTGCTGTCGGATCAATTCCGCCGCGAGCGCGGTATCAGGTTTGGTCGCCACAATGCCCATACTTCCTTCATCGAGGGCCTGTTGAGCCGGGCTGACCGGCGTGCGGCCGACCTCATCGAAGCAGCCTGGCGCGATGGCGCGCGCCTGGAATCGTGGGACGAACACGTCGATATCGCGCACTGGGAGAAGGCCATCGAGGCAACCGGTTTCGACGTGGCGGTCCAATTCCGCGAGCGGGATGTTCACGAACGCCTGCCGTGGGACCACATTGACGTAATGATTCCAAAGCAATGGCTCCAGGAGGACTGGGAACGGGCGCGCGCGCTGGAACATGCTCCGGATTGCCGGGCGGACAAGTGCCATCGTTGCGGTGTGATCGACGTGGAACCCAGGCTCTGCGGCGCCATGCTCAAGCGCAGCCGCCGGGGCCGCCGCCAGGAAGAGGCCACGTGGGACGGTGTGCCCGAGAAGACCGTGGAGCACCCGCCGCCGGCGCAGCGCATCCAGTTTCGTATCGGTCGCCTGGGGGAAGCCCGATTCCTCGGCCATCTCGAGCTCAAGAACCTGTGGATTCGCGCCCTGCGCCGTGCCAAGGCGCCCATCGCCTACACCCAGGGTTTTCACGCCCAGCCGCGCGTCGCCTTTTCCACCGCCGTGCCCGTGGGCGAGGAAAGCGTGGGGGATCACATGGACGTGGTGCTGACCAAGGTGGTGCCGCCGGTGGAACTCTTTGACCGTCTCGCCGCCACCTTGCCCCTCGATTTCCGCGTTTTCGACGCCATTGAAGTGTCCCTTCGCGCCCCCGCGCTCATGGGGCTCGTGGAAGGCTTCGTCTATTCGCTGTACGGGGACCTGTCCGCGGAAACCGCCCAAGAGCGTATCGACGTGTTGCTTGCGGAAGACGTCGTGTTGGCCGACCGCAAAGCCAAGGCCAACCGCAAGCATAGTCGCAAGAAGAAGCGCGGCAGCCACCGCGAAATTATCCAGGTCGACATTCGCCCCATGATCGCCGAACTCGCCCTGCGCGATGTGGATGACGAGGGCCGTGTCGAAATACATTTCGTTACCCGGATGCACGAGAACCGTCTTGCCAAGCCCCGCGACATCATGGCCCACCTCGGCCTCGACCCCAACACCACCCGCATCCTGAAGCGGGAGACCCTGTTTAGGGGCGAGGCGAAGCGGAAATAGAGAGGCCTTGGGATGTCCGATTGCATCGACGTCCGTGTCGGTTCCCCCATTTCCCAGTTGGTTCAGCACCCTGTGTGTTTCCTCCATCTAAACTCCAGTACCGGCATATGTTGACACCTCGAACGGCATAAGTTATTCAGGATTGGCAAGAAAATGTTTCTTTGTCGAAGTAATGACAAACATGCCAATTATGATAAAGATATTTTAAAACATGATTATAAAATGGTTTACAACACGTAATATAAATTGGCATGTGATATGCTGTCATTAAGCTGATTTGCCTTGTGTGTGACAGAGGGAGCCTGTAATCGATACGTGTTGTTAAGCGTCGCGGCGGCAACGATTTCGGAAAGGAGATTGTTTGTCATGAGGATTTTGGAGCGGACAGGATGGGCGGGGATGCTCGTGGTGGCGTTGATTGCTTTCCAATTATCGGCGGTCGCACTGACCATGGACTCGAATGCACAGTATGAGGTTTGGGATAGCGCGGACGATTATCCTGCGAATCCGGCGAACCATTCCGCTTCGGATCCTGATACGGATGTGTCAGGTTACGTGTATTCCCACGTACAGTACCCCGACGGCGGTGGTTTTTTACCGACTGCCAGCGCCATCGGGGGCGGTGGAGGCGGCAGCATCGTGGGCGAGGCCACCGCGTCGGCCGATGACACGGGAAGGCTTGCGGCCCGGGCATGGTACCTTGATGCCGTCGGCAGTTTTTCGGATTTTGACGCCGAAGTCATTTGGACGGACAGTTTCGCGAATACTTCCGGTTCGGCCCAAGCCTACGATTTTACGTTCCTCATCACGGGTGTATCTTTGGGGATATGGGATTATGCCTGGGTTTACGACACGGACCCCGGAGCCATGACGGCCTTCTATGAGATCGTCATTTCCACGAATACGGGGGGAGAGCTTTGGCGGTCGGGGGCGGTACTGGTCGGAGGAGAGGGTAGTGAATCCTTCACACAAACGGGAACAGCCCTTGCCTATACCCGTACCGATGACGGGAACGAAATTGCCTATAACTTTGGTGACGTGAGTGATACGGTAAGCCTGGGTGTTCTGGGCGCGGGCGAATCCGTCGAATTGACGTATGAACTGCGTGTTGGTGTCAGTGGCGTTGGTTACGAAACCGGCGCTTGGGCGCGCGCAGGCGATCCCTTCAACCCGCAGCCCGTGGTTCCCGAACCCGCCACAATGACGCTCATGGGGCTGGGGCTTGGTGGATTGACCTTGGTGCGGCGCCGCTTCCAAACCGCGTAGGTTATCCGTTTCGAGGAAAAAAACGAGGCCCGCCGGACCGGCGGGTCTCGTTTTTTTACGGTTTCAGAACAAGGAGAACATAGACCGTGTGGGCGTCGCGCAAGGCCGGCGCTTTCCCGGTACGCGGTTCGGCCGCCAGGTGGATATGGTTCGATATCAGGCAATAGGCCCGTCGACCGCCATTCGTTTCGAAAAGATCCGCCCGGCGATTCCCAGGCACATCACATGGTGAGGAAAGCCCGGGACCCCGATTCGCATCCCACGACTCATGGCGGACAGCCCACTTGAAAAGGCGGGAAAAACCAACTAAACCGGTAATCTGTCCTTCCAGGTTTTACTAAATCTTCGCGTGACCGTTGGGGCCGGGCGCATCATATTAACAAGGAAAGCCATGATGGAGGTGTGTCTTCGCTCATCAGGGGGACAAAGGAAAACGTGTCTCTTTCCATGCCATGACCCCAAACGGGAAAACATCTATGGGGCATGACGGCATTGGAACCGTGCGTGGGGACGGCGGTATGCTGAGCTCCGTTCGAATGGAAGGAGCGCGACGGGTATGACCAGAACGATGCTGATGGGGGTGTTTTTCCTGGCGGGCACGGCAGCCCTGGCCGTCGCGGGGGCGGAGCCCGATATCGTGTGGGCCTACAAGGCCCAGGGGAATCTCTATGCGCCGCCCCTGGTGGCGGACGTGGCGCCGCCGCCGGGACGGGAAACCATCTTGAGCGACAGCGAGGTACGGCGGCTGCGTTGTCTCGATGCGCGGGGACGGTTGTTGTGGGTTTATGACGGCCACTGGTCGAAACGCCTCACGTCGTCGGCAGCCCTGAGCTTCACCGCGCGCCCGGGTAAGGGCACGCTGGCGGTGGGCAACGGCGACGGGTGGCTGGCCTGCGTGGACGCGGAAAGCGGCACGGCGCTGTGGCGGAAGCAAATCGGTGGTATCGAGTGGGGGGGCGTGCTGTGGTGCGACCTGAACGGTGACGGCGCCGACGAAGTCGTGGCGGGCACGGAGCACGAGGGTATTGTCGCCCTGGATGCTCAAGGTGCGTTGCTTTGGCGTTATGACGCGTCCGAGGCGGCGGGCGGTTTGCACATCGTGGCCCCCATGGCGGCCGCGGACGTGGATGGGGATGGGCGTCCGGAGCTTTTCGCGGCGTCCATGTCCGGCCCCTTGTGCGTCAATGGCGACGGCACCCTCCGCTGGCGCTTCCAGAGCGGCGACAGCTTCAAGACGTCGGTGGTCATCGCGGACGCCGACGGGGACGGCGCGCCCGAGTTGTATTGCCAGTCCGCCGCCGACAACGCGGTCCACCGCTTTGACGCGCGGACGGGGGCGCGGGTCTGGCGCGCAGCCACCGTGGGCGGGGCGGACGTGTACCCCGCTTCGTGCCTTTCCGTGGGCGACCTGGACCAGGACGGCGTGGCGGAAATCGTGGTGGCCGATGCCCTCGGGTATGTGTATTGCCTGACGAGCGACGGCGAGACGCGGTGGGTGTTTCCCATCGGCAAGCGCACCCACGCGGCCCCGTCGCTGGGAGACGTGGACGGCGATGGCGCGATCGAGGTGCTGGTGGCGGGGGGTGATCATTACCTGTACTGCCTGGACGCGGCCGGGCTGCTGGAGTGGCGTTTCAAGGTCGATTTGCGGTTGATGTACGCGGCCACCATCACCGACGTGGATGGGGACGGCAAGACCGACATCCTCTTTGGCGGCAGTGATAAGATCCTTCGTTGCCTGACCCTTGGCGGCCGGTATGATCCCGCCCGGATGCCCTGGCCGAGCCGGCGTCATGACGCGGCGCAATCGGGTGCGTCCTTCGGGGCCGTCACGGCGAACGACACGATTGTCGAACGTCTGCCGCTCTTTGCCCACGGCGGCTTTGAAAACGGCAAGGTGGCTCCGGGCGGAGCAGAGCATAAGCCTTTCCAGGGCGCGCGCCGACAGCAGCCCCGTGGCTGGGCGCCCACCGGGACGGGGACCGGCGAGTGGGTGCTGGATAGTGAAGTGAAACGGAGCGGCGTGTCCTCGTTGCGGGTGTCGGGGGCGACGGACGGTTTCGCCCTGGCCACGACGCCCATGGAGGTGACGCCCGAACTGCGCTTCGTGGAGGCCGCCATCGCCTTCCGCGGTCCAGGAACCGGCACGGCCCTCCTGCGCTGGGAGGGGCTGACGGGCGTGCTTCGGGAGGATGTGCTCCAAGCCGTGGCCCCGGACCCCGACGGCTGGGCAAACCATGTTCTCCAGGGCGCGCGGCCGCTGCGGGGCGCGCGTTGGCTGCGGCTGCTCTGCGTGGCGGGTGGGGAAAAGACGGCCTGGTGGGATGATGCGCGGGTGACGGGCACCTTCGCGCGACGGCGCGAGCTCAAGCCGTTAATCAACCAGGTGGGCTACGACGTGGGCGCGCCGAAACGCTTCACCGCGCAGAGCAATTTCAAGGCCGAAACCGCGACCTTCGAGATCGTTAGTGAAGACGGCAGGAATGTGTTCGCCGCACCCCTGGTGTATGCGGGCCGGATGACGGGTGCCTACGGCAACGATTGGGGCCATGAATACTGGCGGGGCGACTTCTCCGCGTTTGACACGCCCGGCCGGTATCGTGCGCGTATCACGCTGGACGGTCGTACGGCGCTGTCGTGGCCCTTTGAGGTCGGGAAGAACCTGCTTTGGCGAAAAACCTCGCGCATGGCGTACCGCTTCTTTTACTACCAGCGTTGCGGTATGGCGATTCCCGGTTTCCACGACGCATGCCATCTTGACGACGCACGCAGCGCCGACGGGAAACGACAGTATAAACTGTGGGGCGGCTGGCACGACGCGGGGGATTACAACACCTATCACAATGCGCCCTATGTGCAGGGCCTGGCGCGGGCCTACAGCATCGCCAAAGCGGCCTTCGATGGGCAGGACGAGGACGGAAACGGGCGGAGCGATTTTCTCGACGAAATCCTGTGGGGCGGCGACCATTCGCGCCGGATGATCGCGCCGGACGGTTCGGCCTTCGGCGGCATCACCTCGGGCTACGGTTTCTGGGGACCGCCCGAACTGGAGACGGACAACATTCCGGGCACCGGCGATGAACGCCCCCTGGACGGGCCGGAGGACACGGGCCGGGATTCGTCCAACCACCTGGCGGCCATGGCGCGCATCGCGCGTTTCGTGGATGACAAGGCCCCGTGGATCGCCGCGGCGGACCGGGCGATGCAGTGGGCGCTGAAAAACGACCGGCGCGGGCCGCTTTCGTTTTCGGCGGCGGTCGATCTTTTCGTGGCGACGGGCGAAGAGCGATACGCGGCCCTCGCCAGGGAGCTGTTTCCGGGCCCCGACCCGGACGTGGCCGATTCGATCCGTCTTTACGACAGCCTCTTCGGCGAGGATCACGCGGCGGAGTTGCGCGACGCGCTGGTGGCCAGGGCCGACGGGATACTGGTGCGAAGCACGAATCCTTTTGGTGTCATGCCCATGGGCGGCACGGCGGCGCGGCCCAATTTCTTCGGCACGCCCGAGGGGCAGGGCGGCTGGCACGTCGGTACGAGCCGCGATCTGCTCTACGGGGCCAACACGGTGGCCATGGCCTACCAGTATGCGCCGGACCCGAAGTATCTTGCCTTCGTTTACGACCAATTCAACTGGGAATTGGGCAACAACCCCTTCGACCTCAGTCTCGTGGAGGGGTGTGGAAGCGCTTTCCTGCCCACCTACCACCACCGCTACACCTTCGCGGGCGTGCCGCGCGGTGCCGTGCCGGGGAGCGTTGTGAACGGCGTGACCTGGCGGGGTGTGAAAGACGACCGCCCCTACCTTGACCTGCGTGGTCTCGACATTCCGGACTTCGAGCCCAACGAGGTGTGGCTGCCCCACAACACGGCCTATCTCAACGCCCTGGCCAATCTGCGCCGGGCGCGGGAGAAAAGGGGCGTCGCTCCTTGAGCCATACACCAGGCGGACACAAGGGATGGGGAGAAGCGGGAGGTACGCTTCTCCCGAATAACCGCTTTTGTCACCCCGGAAGGGAACTCTTGCGTTAGTTTACGTGATATATGGGTCAGGGGCTTCGTTTGCCCGCCGGGTAACGGGGCTCCCGGGAAAGCGTATAGTAAGTAGGCCGGCCCTACGAATATCCCTTCTTCGGCCTGTTTGACTGATTTGGAAGCGGGTGATATACTCCAGAAGCCCCTTGGGGGGTTCTGGCGAAGGGCCAAAAACCGTTACGGAAGAGAGGGTTATGATGTATCTGAAACCGATTTCACGCAAACCCGCGGTTGCGCAGGATGCCTCTATCGGCCAGATCCTTTCCGTGATCGCCAGCATCCTGGGTGTGATCGGCAGCGCTTTGCTTGCCAAGGACAACGCGGGCGGCACCTCCGCGTGACTTGAAACAACAGCCCTTCGTCAATCGCTTGAAGGGCCTTCAGGGGAATGACATGATGAAGCATTTGAACACCGTTTCCAGGACCCCCATGAAAGCGCAGACGGGCATCTGCGATAATTTTCAGAGTGATTTGCAGGTGAAGCTCTGCTTTTTGATCCAGATCCTGACCAATTTCATACTGCCTCTCGATAGTTCTAAAAATCCGGATACCACGGTTTGACGGGGTGTCGCCATTACAGGAGTTACGCTTCATGAAGCGCTTGCATTGCATCACCCGGTGTCCGGACAGGGCGGCCAGTATCCCCCCGGATGTCAAACTGTCCTTTATCAGCGACATCATCAGTGTGAGCATCCCCTTGTTCCAGCACAAGGCCGATAACAACCCCGTGCCGGATACGGGTACGGACTCGGGGTAGGATGGACCGGCGCGGCCAATGTGCCGGTCGTTGCATGTTTTGCGAGACACCACAAGGAGTTCACCGAATGAAGCACATTAAACCCCTGACCGTCGCTCGCGCCGATGCCCTGACTGATCTTTGGGATGCCGTGTGGCGTGCCTGGCTCGATTTCCGGTTTGCCAAGAAGAACAGCTTCGGCGTCTGACATCACCAAAGCCTGGCCATGAACCGTCTTCGGTATGGCCGCTTGGGCGTGGAGCGCATGTTGTCACGCCAGGGCGGGCGTGGAACGCATGGCGGGAAAGCAAGGAATTTCCATGAAACACATTCGACCCATCACACCGGTTCGGGCCAGTGCCCTGTCTGATTTCCGGGGAGCGCTCAGTCGCGCCTTCGGCCAGTTTTTCCAGGACAAAAAGGCGGAACTCAATCTGTAGGACCCGCCGTATCATGATCGCCGGCCGGGGTTTGAGCCATGGGCGCAAGGTCCGGCGTTCTGTTTTTCATCCGGCCACGGCTCGGCGTGGCGTTTGCCGTGGGAACCCAACGTGATCGCGGGTAATCATGCCTTCATACGCGGCGCGGAACCCGACGACGCGCCCTTTCTCCACCGGTTCTACCAGGCCAGGCGCCCCCGGGCCGCCTTGCTGGATCAGCACCGCGAGCCCCTGTTGCCTACCGCGGCAGAGTTGGAGGAACTGCTGGCCCGCAAGGACGGTTTGCAGGGCAGCTTTTACACCATTGAAGACCTGACGGGCGTGGTGCGCGGCTTTTGCAGCCTGCGGGGCGCCAACCAGGAGGCGGGTTTTGCCGACCTGGTTTTCCTCCTGGACGATGATGCCGCCTTTGGGAGTCCGCTGGCCGCTGAAGCTTTGGCGTTTATCCTGGCGCGGGGTTACGGACGGATGGGACTTCGGAAAATCCTGGGTCACTGTCTTGAGGGCGAGGAGAGCCTTCGAGACGCCTTGACGGCCCACGGCTTCGAGAGTGACGGTGTGCAGCGGCAGGTGCTTTTCACGGCGGGACGTTGGTACGATATGGAGACCCTGACCCGTTTTGCGCGGCCGGGCGAGGGCGTGCAGGCACCGAGGCGACCGGAGTAAGGCGTGGGATTTTCAACGGATACCTTTTTGCGGCGGGCCGAACGTGACGACCTGGATACGGTCGTGGCCTGGATGGAGCACCCCGATTTCCAGCATTTCCTCTATGGCGACCCCGCCCGTTCGCCCCGGCAAATTCGTGATCAGATCGTGGGAATGCTGGGTCGCGCCGCGGGCCATACCATGCCGGGCGGTATATACCTCCTCATCGACTCGAAGGAATCGGGGCCCATCGGCATGCTGTCGCTGCAAAGTATCAGTTGGCGCAACCGGAGCTGTTCCCTGGATCTCTACCTGGGCGACGAGAAGCACCGGAGCGGCATGGTGGCGGCCATATCGGTGTACCGGGCGTTGGAGTATTGCTTTGACGAGTTGAATCTCCACCGCGTTTCGGCCTTCATCTATGCCTTTAACACGCCGTCATGGCGCATTTTCGAGAAAACCGGCGCACGGCGCGAACTGACGTTGCGGGATCACGTTGTCCGTGACGGCAAACTCCACGATGTCTACGGTTACGGTCTCCTGCGAAGCGAGTTTGAAGCGCTCCGCGAACGTTACACCCGCGCGGCGGAAGGGGTGCGTCTGCAAGCCATGATCGCGGGCCTGGCGGGCGCGGAGTCTTCCCCGTGAGCATTCTCTTTCTGCTCTTGCTGGCCGCTTATGCCCTCCACGCCGTCGCGGCTAATCTGCGCGCCCGGGATACCGCACCCCGGAAAGGGAGCCATCCCCTCGACTACGTCTTGCAGACCCCCCTGTTCGTGGTGGCCTGTTACCTCGCGGTTCAGGACGGGGCGCTCAACCGCGACCTTGTTTCCCCCGTCAGTATCGGCGCCGGCCTGGTGGCGGGGCACGTGATATTCCTTTTGTCCCTTTCGGCGGTTCACCGGGGGTTGCGCGATGCCCTCGGCCATTTCCTCGATTTCCCCGCCCTGGGCCGCTTCCTGACCGAAAGCCCGCAGCTCATCTTCCGTTTCCTGGCGGTGAGCATTGCGGAGGAGGTGATCTACCGGGCGGCGGCGCAACCCCTGTTGGCGGCGCAATGGGGACGCCCCGTTCTCGCGATCCTGGTGGTGGCCGCGGTGTTCTGCGTGACCCACGGCCACTTTTTCCGCAACGCTTTTTGGGACAGCGTGGAATTCGCGGCGTTTTCCCTCCTGCTGGGCATCCTGTATCATTGGACGCACAGCCTGAGCCTGGTGGTCGTGATACACACCATGCGCAATCTCGAAATTGTGTTTATCGAATTCCTGGACAAGGTCCGGGAATTGGGTAACGAAGCGCAGGCATTGGCGGCCATTGAATCGGCCTATGGCCATCCATCCTCGGAGCACTCATGAGCGGGGAATTCCTGGTAGAACTCGACGGTGTCCAAAAGACATTCCGATTGCACCATTTTTTCAAGGTGGACGAGGACACGCAGCGGCGCCGGCTGTACCGCAAGCAACGGGTCCACGCGGCGCAGGCGGTCAGTTTTGCCGTTCGGCCGGGTGAGATCTTCGGACTCCTGGGACCCAACGGCGCCGGCAAAACCACCACGGTGAAGATGATCTCCGGCCTGGTGCGGCCCGACCGGGGCGAGGTGCGCGTCGATGGGCTGAGCGTGGAACGGCAGCGCAAGCAGGTGTTGCGCCGTCTGGGCGTGGTGCTCGAAGGCACGCGCACCACCATCTGGCCGCTCACGCCGCTGGAAAACCTGGCCTACTACGGCAACCTCAAGAACGTGACGGGCCGGGTGCTTAAACGGCGCGCCCACGAGTTGCTCGATTTCATCGGTCTGAAAGACAAGAAAAACGTCCAGGTCCGCCTGCTTTCACGGGGCCAGAAACAGAAGCTGGCCATCTGTATCGCTCTCATCGCCGATCCCAAGGTGCTCCTTCTCGACGAGCCGACCACGGGCCTGGACGTGCAGAGCAGCCGCGCCATCAAGGACAAGATCATCGAGATGACGCGGGATCTCGGCAAGTCGGTGGTGGTGACCACCCACGACATGCACGTGGCGCAGGAACTGTGCGACCGCATCGGCATCATCGACAAGGGCCGGCTGGTGGCCTGCAAGAAGACATCGGAGCTGCTGGAACTTTTCTCCGACCGTACCTTCATCTTCCGCGTGGACCGCCTGCCGAGTCTTGACCCGGTGCGGGACCTGCCGGGCGTGATGGAGGCGAGCAACGAGTTGAGCGCCGACGGCCCCATGCTGATCGTTCGCCTCGACGCGGGCATGGAGGCCCGGTCCGCCGCCCTCTACGGCGTGGTGGGTCTCCTGCGCGAGGAAGGCGTGCTCCTGCGCGGCATCGACCAGCGTCAACAGAACCTGGAAACGGTGTTCCTCCAACTGACATCCAGTACGATCTGAGTGGAGTATGGCATGTTTGGTTTTTTCTTGGTGATGAAAGCGGAAATCGTCCGGTCGTGGATTATCATGCGCCGGTACTGGTTCCGCACGATCACCGGGCTGTTCATCGGTTATGGCATGCTGGTGGTGCTGGTCCTGGGTTTCATGGCCAGCTCGGACCAGGTGGAGCAGGCCATGAGCCGAAACTTCGAGGATGCGGCGGCGGCCACCAATTTCGTCCTCGGATTCATCATCGGCATGTTCGCTTTCGGCGTGGTGGGCATGTTCACCCAAGGCCTCCAGGGGATGGCGCGCACGGGTATCCTGGAACAGCTTTGCATGAGTCCCCACGGTCTTATCACCAACTTCCTGGCCCGGTCCATCGTGAGCGCCACCATGACTATCGCCTCGTCGGCTTTCATGGTGTACATGGTGTCGCTCACCTTTGGGGAAACGCTTCACTTCTACCCCGGCGAAGTGTTGCTCCTCTTGACCCTGACCTTCATCAACCTCCTGGGTTTTGGCTTTATGATGGGTGGGTTGGTGCTGGTTTTCAAGCAGGTCGGACAGGTGGCCGTGCTCATTCGCATGGCGCTTTTCGGGCTCGCCATCTACGCCAACGAAGACATCCTCCACCAGGGTGCCGTGGTGCGTTCCTTAATGCACGCCCTTCCCATCACCGATGCGGCGATTTGCCTGAAGCATGTGCTCATCAAGGATCATTTGCTGTCCGATGGCACGGTGCTGCCGCTCCTGCAACATCCTTCTTTCTTCTACCTGGTGCTGAGTTGCATCGTTTGGACGAGCATCGGCGTGGCCTGCTTCCGGTACATGGAGAACTGGAGCCGGGCGCGGGGCACCCTGGGGGCCTATTGATGGAACGCCTCCACCGCTATACCCACGATGGCAAACGCTATGTCATCGACACGGAGACGTGCTTCTGTTTCGAGTGCGACCCCATCTCATGGGACGTGCTGGACCATTATCCCCACACCCCGGCGAACCGCATCTACCACCTGTTGTCGGGAAAACACGACCCCAGGGAACTGGCGGAGGTCGTGGGGGAACTCGAATGGCTGCGTGCGACAAAGGCCATCCTCCCCGCGCCCAGGCACGAGGAAGAACTGAAACGCTTCACCATCGCCCGCGGCCTGCATACCCTTACGGTGCGCCTGCCCGACAAGAAAAGGGAACCGGAACAAGCGAAGCCAGGCGCGGGCAAAGGCGGGGCCGTTTCCTTCTTACGTTCCCTGCGCGGTGTTCGCGCGTGTAAAGAAACGGAAAGCGACGAGCGGGGCAGGGGAAGCGGGCTGCTTTCGAAGGCGGGCCAATTGCTGCTGGCACGGTCGGGGGACCAGGTTCGGCTTCGCCTGGAAGCCGTGGGACCGCCGGAGGCGCTCCTCGCCGAGAAAGAAGAGGCGGCCGCCCTGTTTCGCCTGGCCCGTCTGGCGGGAAAGAATCTCGTTCTGGCGCCGGGTGTTCGCGGCGCGGAAGGCGCCTTCGAGGGACATACGCTGACCGTCTTCGGCGAGGCATCGAATGAGAAGGAACTCGATGGAACCCTGGACTCGCTTCGGAAGGCGGGCACGGAGAACGCGGGTCGGCTGGGTAAAGCGCT
>JAJRTN010000184.1 GCA_024278275.1 Candidatus Hydrogenedentota bacterium | reverse complement strand
CCGCCGTGCCGAAGGTGTATTGCGTGCCCGGATGTATCGTGAAGACCAGGGACATGGGGTCGGAAGAACCCTCCACGGTGACGTTCACCGCGCCTTCAAGGAAGCCCAACGCACGGAGGGCGTCGACCATTTTGGCCGCATCGTTATTGGCACGGCGCTCCAGACGGTAGGCGGAGGTGACCCTCTTGGGGTCTTGCGCGATGGCGGCGCTCAGCGGTCTGAGCTGGTCGAGGAGGGTCGGTCGGCTCTCACAGACCATGGACACCGTGTAGGTCCGTGTCTCCTGTGCCTCCGCCCGGAGCACCACCAGGAGCACCAGGGCGAGGCAGCCCAAGCACCGGACCGGCCATCCCGTGGGAACGGTCCGGCTTCTTTCCGTGCAAAAAACATGGTGTACCGGCACGTTCATCCACCTCCCGCCGTCATTCTACCGCAGAAAAGGAGGCCAAGCCCATTGCCGGCTGCCATCGTCATCCATCACCAAGTTGAAACGCTCCGCACGATGGCGGATACTGGCGCTTTGCGGCGGCGCGAAAGCGAAAACGAAAACGGAAAGGCCCACCCCTTGCATCTGTCCATGACCTCCGACTACGCGACTTCCACGGGTTGTCCCGAGCCCGCCCTGCGGCGTATCGCCGACGCGGGATTCACCCACGTTCACTGGTGTCATCAGTGGAACACGGATTTCCTCTATGATCATGCCGAAATCTGCCAGATTGCCCGCTGGTTCAAAGACTTTGGCCTGACCCTGACCGACCTCCACGCTTCCTTGGGCGTGGAGAAATGCTGGGTCTCGCCCCGTGAATACGAGCGTGAGGCGGGGGTGGCCCTCGTGGCCAACCGTATCGCCATGACGGCCCGTCTCGGGGGCGACGTGATAATCATGCACACGGGGAATGAACCCCGGGCGGAGACGGACCGGGCGCGTTTTTGGACCCAACTGGGGCGATCCCTCGACGCACTGGAGCCCGTGGCACGGGACCATGGCGTGCGAATCGCCATTGAAAACACGAACGATTTTCCCATCATTCGGCGGCTATTGGCGGACCATGGCCCCGATTACCTCGGGCTCTGCTACGATTGCGGCCACGGAAACATGCTGCCGGATGGCCTGGGAGAACTGGAGGAATTGAAAGACCGGCTCATCGCCGTCCATCTTCATGACAACGACGGCCAGGGCGATCAGCACCTGCCTCCCTTTACCGCCACCGTGGACTGGGAAGGCCTCGCGAAAATCATGGCGCGGTCGGCTTACCGCAAGCCCGTCAGCATGGAATCCTCCATGCACAACAGCGGTATTACCGATGAGGCCGCCTTCCTGAAACAATGTCACGACGCGGGAACGCGCCTCGCCAACCTGGTGGAAAAGGCGGCTGTTCAAGAAGGACATTCGATTTCTTGACAGGGCAGGGGTGTTTGTAGGACCATTTTCGGATACATTTTCCATGTCCCAACAGAAAGGGATTCCCTTTTCATGAATATATTCATCGCGGGCGGGGGGCGCGTGGGGTTCCACATCACCCGTTTGTTGAGTGGCGACCGGCAGGATGTAACGGTTATCGAGCGTGAACCGGACCGCCTGGAGCAGATCGATTACGCCCTGGACGTGAGCACGGTCCAGGGCGATGGGGCCTCGGTCATGCTGTTGCAGGAACTGGGCGTCTCGGGGGCCGACCTCTTCGTCGCGTCCATGGGAAATGACGAGACCAATCTCATTGCCGCGGCCACGGCCAAGGGCCTGGGAGCCAAGGAAGTGGTGGCGCGGGTGGACAACCCCATGTATATTGATCCCATCATCCTCTACGAGACGGTGTTGGGTATTGATTACATCTTGAGTCCGGAGGCGCTGGCGGCGCTCGAGATCGCTCACTTTGTTGAGCAGCCGGGTGTCTTGGTGTCCGAAGACTTCGGACGCGGTCTCGTGCGGATGTGCCAGATCAGGGTCTCGAAAACCCCGACGTGTCATGGTAAAACGCTCAAAGACGTGATTCCGCGGGGCAGCGGGGTGCTGTTGGGCTTGATCGACCGCAAGGGCGTCAGCCAGATACCCCATGGCGACTCCGTGGTGGAAGTGGGCGATCACGTGACGCTGGTGGGGCACCGCGACCGTTTGCCGGAGGTGCAGTCGCTGTTCATGGATCCCCGTGAAGGGGCGCGCCGGGTGGCCATCATGGGGGGCAGCACGATTGGCTTGCGCGTGGCGAAAGCCCTGGAGGGCAAAAAGGTAAAGAGTATCAAGCTTTTCGAGCGCCGCGAGGAACGTTGCGCGGCCCTGGCCGAACAACTGACCAAGGCGAAGGTGGTGTGCCGGGACGCCACCTCCCGCGTGGCCCTGGAGCAGGAGCATATCGACGGCGTGGATGTGTTTGTCGCGGCGACCAACGACGACGAGCGCAACATCATGGCGGGCGTGCTGGCGAAGGAGGTGGGCGCGAAAACAGTCATCGCCGTGGTCCACCAACCCGATTTCGCCACCCTGGTGGAACGCCTGGGCATTGACATGGCCGTCACGCCCCGGGCTTCTTTCGCCAACTCGGTACTGAAGCTGGTACACCGGGGACAGGTCACCTCGTTGGCCGTGCTGAGCGAAGGCAAGGTCGAGGTGTTGGAGATTCCCGTGGGAGAGGGATCCCCCGTGCTGGGCCGAAGCCTCGCCGATATTGGCGGCAAGTTCCCCCGGGGCGCACTGATTACCACCATTCTTCGGGGGGAACAGGTTATTGTTCCCAGCGGCGACGATGAGATCGAGGCCGGTGACTCGCTCATCCTGATTTCCTCCGCGGAAGCCCTGGACGGCGCCCGCAAACTCCTACAGAAGAAACGATGAATTACCGCCTCGTTTCCAAGTACCTGGGACACTTCACCTTCGCCATTTCACTGCTTATGCTGCCCTCCCTCGGTTGGGCGGTGGTCTATGGGGAACGGGACGCGGTGTGGGCCTTCGTCGAGTCCATGGCGATGGGCGGCGCGGTGGGACTGGGGCTTACCATGGTGGGACATCGGGCCGGGAACCGCATGTTTCAGCGCGAAGGGCTGGCCCTGGTGGGCCTGGGCTGGCTGCTCTCGGCGGCCATTGGCGCGCTGCCTTACGTGACGGCGGGCGTGCTTCAACCCATCGACGCCTATTTCGAGTCCATGTCGGGCTTCACCACCACGGGGTCCACCGTCATCACGGACATTGACGGCACGGAGAAGAGCATCCTTTTCTGGCGGTCTTTCACCCACTGGCTGGGCGGCATGGGCATTATCGTTCTTTTCGTGGCCGTGCTGCCCTACATGGGCGCGGGGGGCAAGCAACTCTTCAAGTCCGAATCGCCCGGCCCCGACCCGCGGGGCCTCAGTCCCCGCATCAAGGACACGGCCTCCATCCTGTGGAAGATTTACGTGGGGCTCACCGTGGTGCAGACGGCCTGTCTCATGCTGGCGGGCATGAGCCTCTACGACGCCCTCTGCCACACCTTCGGCACCCTGGCCACCGGCGGATTCTCCACGCGCGGGGCGAGTATCGCCTACTACGACAGCATTGCCGTGGAAACCATCATCATCGTTTTCATGGTGATTGCCGGCGGCAACTTAGCCCTCTACTTCGCCATGCTCCGCGGCAAGCGGAGGGCCCTCATCGAAAATACCGAATGGTGCGTGTACATGGGGATTCTCGCCCTCTCCATCCTCATCATCACGCTGAACCTGGTCGGGATGCAATGGCACGCCCAACATGACGGCGCCACCGCGCCCCCCGACTACAGCCTGGCCCACGCCTTCCGGGTAAGCGCCTTCCAGGTGGTTTCCATCATGACCACCACGGGCTTCGGAACCGACGACTTCGACCAATGGCCCTACTTTTCGCGCATGCTGCTGGTGATGCTCATGTTCATCGGCGGTTGCGCCGGGTCCACCGGCGGCGGCATGAAGGTGGTGCGCATCATGATGCTGCTGAAAATTGCCTACTGGCGGGTCGAAAGCACCTTCCGCCCCAAGACCATCCGCACCCTCCGCATCGGCGGCCACGCCGTCGATGACGACGTGCAGCGCACCGTGCAGGGCTTCTTCATCCTCTACATCCTCGTTTTCGCCCTGGGTACACTTTTCATGTCCTTCCTCGGCCTGCCCTTCCAGACCGCCGTCACCGCCGTGGCCGCCACCCTCAACAACATCGGCCCCGGCCTCGAACACGTGGGCGCCATCCAGAACTTCGCCTTCATCCCCGGGGCCGGCAAGCTCTGTCTCACCCTCTGCATGGCCATGGGCCGCCTCGAACTCTTCAGTATCTGCGTCATGTTCCTGCCAAGCTTCTGGCGCCACAGTTGACGGTAACCGTTTCCAATGTAGAAGCGGCGTCCAGCCGCTTCTACGTTACCGCAGAAGCACGGCGGTTTTCCGTGGGGCCGATTCCTAAGCCGGGTTAGAATCACGGGGCGACTACCGTTGACGCGGGAATGTCAAACCCTGGAGGCGCGGGCGGTTCGATCTGGTAGGATGTTCGCAGGAGGAGACGAAGCCATGACAACGGTAGAGGCCGGCGCGGATCTTTCGCCCGAATCTTTTCGGGATGTTCCCTATCTTGATTTTTCCCGAACCGAGGAGAGCGTTCGCGCCATTCTTGCGTTTTCCGTCCCGGGGTTGGCCGGTCATCTTCGTGATGCCCTGGGCGAGGCGGCCGCGCCTGCCCGGGCCGTGGTGGGGCTTCATCGTTTCCTGGACGCCTGCGCGGATGCCGCCGCCGAGGCTGATGTGCTGGCGCGCGACACGGCCCATCTGCGCACCTTGGTGACGGTGTTTTCGGAGAGTCAGTTCCTGACGGATATCATCTGCCGCAAACCCGAATTGGCCGGTTGGCTGCGGGCGCAGGGTGATTTGCGGCGAGCCCGGTCCAGGGAGGAAATGCTGCAATGTCTCCTGGCCGAGGAGGGGTGTCACGCCGGCTTCGAGGAATGCTGCCTGGCCATGCGGCGCTTTCGTATGCGGGAGATCCTGCGTATCGCGGTGCGGGAGATCGTGGTGTACGCCCCCATTGTTTCGACCACGCTTGACCTGTCGAACCTGGCGGATGCGACGCTGGAGGCGGCGCTGGTGGCCTCCCATGCGGCGCTTCGTCCCAAGTTTGGCGAACCCATGTGCCCGGGACCGGAGGGCGGAGCGGTTCCCTCGGGTTTCGTGGTGTTGGGCATGGGTAAGCTGGGCGGGCAGGAACTCAATTTCAGTTCGGATATCGACCTGCTTTTCGTGTACACGGGCGAGGGGACAACGACCGGCGGAAGCGGTTCCGCCATCACCAATGCCGAGTACTACCAGAAATTGGGCGAATTGCTGATCAAGGCCATATCAGAGACCACGGCGGAGGGCCATATCTTCCGAATCGACATGCGGCTCCGTCCCCATGGCCAGGCCGGTCCGTTGACGGTCGGCCTCGACGCGGCGGTGGAGTATTACGCCGAGTTCGGGCGCGCCTGGGAACGGCAGGCCCTGATCAAGGCGCGGCCCTGCGCGGGTGACCTGGCGCTTGGGCAGGTGTTTATCGCACGGCTGCGTCCTTTTGTCTATCCCAAGTACTTCGACGACGCCACGCTCGAAGACATTCGTGACACGAAAGCGCAGATGGAAGCCAGGATCGCGGCCGAGGGGACCGCGGGACGCCAGGTGAAGCTGGGTCGGGGCGGTATCCGTGATATTGAATTCACGGTGCAGATGCTTCAGCTTCTCCGGGGAGGCCAGTTGCCCGCGTTGCGCAAAACGAACACGCTGGAAGCCATCGTGGGCCTGGGGCAACACGGTATACTCCGGCCCTTTGAAACCGATTCGCTGACCCGGAATTACATGTTCCTGCGCCAAGTGGAACACCGCCTGCAAATCGAGGGGGGGCAGCAGCGCCATACCCTGCCGCCGGACGGTCCCGCGTTGGACGAGCTTGCCCGGCGCCTGGGGTACCAAAGCAGCACGGCTTTCATGAACGTGTATCGCGACCGCACGGAGGAAACGCGCCGGATCCTGGATCAATTCATGGCGGCGGAGGGCGCGGGAAATCTCTGGGTGGGCGACCTGCTCAATCCCCATTCCGATGGGGAGGCGGGGCTGGCGGAGTTGAGGAAGATGGGCTTCCCGGACCCGGCCAAGGCCCGCGGGGAATTGCTGCTGCTCTGCACGGGCAGCGCCAACCACCCCTTTACGCTTCATGTCCGTCAACTTTTCACCGACATTGCCCCCACGCTGCTCAAGGCCCTTTCCTACACCGCCCATCCCAATACCGTGCTCGTGCGGATCAGCCAAATCATTACACGCTTGAGTGCGCCGGCTTCACTGTACGCCCTGCTGAAGGAAAACCCCATCCTCTGCCATTACCTGGTCACGCTGGTGGAGAACAGCGAGTATCTCAGCGGTATCCTCATCCGCGACCCGGGGCTGATGGAGATCCTGAGCCTGTCCGATGCGCTGGACACGGCGCCCACGCGGGAAATGCTTGAACGTGATTTGCTTTCCCTCTTCCATTCCGTGACGCCGGAGCGCGCGCCGTACGGTCTCCGGGATGGTGAGATGCTGCGCATCGCCATGCGTGAACTGGCGCGCAACACGACGGTGGCCATGGTGGGCGATGAACTGACCTTGCTGGCGGAAGTCATCATCGCCCATGTGCTTCGGGAAGCGCGCGAGAAGGTGGAAAAGCGGTACGGCCCCTGTCCCCGGGGCTTCGCCATCCTGGGCCTGGGAAAACTCGGCGGCCGGGAAATGGGCTACGGAAGCGACGTGGATCTTCTCTTCGTCTATGAGGCGGCCGAGGGACTCGCCGTGGGCATGTCGCCCACGGAGTATTTCAACGCCGTGGCCTCCCACGTTCTGAAGTCCCTGAAAGAACCCACCCGGTACGGCATCCTCTATGACGTGGATGCCCGGCTCCGGCCCGACGGGAACAAGGGACCCCTGGCCGTGAACCACGAGCGGCTCCGCGACTATTACATGCGGGAGGCCCAGCCCTGGGAACGCCTGGCGTTGATGAAAGTACGGGCCGTGGCCGGGGACGGTGATTTTGCCCGCAAGGTCGAGCGTATGGCCAGGGAGGCGGCTTTTTCCCTGCCCCTCGACCGTGAATCACTGGAACACATCGAGTCGTTGCGGGTGAAGCTGGTCCAAAGCGCGGGCGCCCTGGATCTCAAGCAGTCCGAGGGCGGCATCTCCGAAATTGAGTTCATCGTGCGCCTTTGGCAGTTGGAAAACGTGGCCGACCTGCCTGAACTCATGCGTGGCGACGTGTTCGGCGCGATGGATATCATCGAAGAACATCACCTGGTTCCCGAGGAAGACTGTGCGCTGGTGCGCCGGGCCTACCGTCGCCTGCGCCGCGTACTCAACCGGATCCGCATGATGGACGGTGGAGCGGGCGCCAAATTGCCCGAATCGCCCGAAACGCGGGCCGAGTTGGCGGCGCGCATCGGAATCAGGGGTGATCTGCGGGACTACGTGGATCGTCTCCGGGAACAAGTGCATGCGCTCTACCTGCGCACCTATGGTGCGGCACTGGATCGCGCGGGAGGGAAGTGAGGGAATGGGCCGGGGAAATGGCGCGGGGCCCTGTTCGACTATGCATGGTATGTTCCGCAATTAGGAAGTGGACAAGGGTGGGCCGCCCTTGAAAGTCTCCCCAGGCCCCGGTCGCCGGGGGGTGAGGCGTTCGGCGGCGACAACCTGGTTGATGCGGGGCGACCGGCCTTACGCCGAAGCGCGTCGCCGTCCCCCCCCCGCGATGACGGTCCTCTTGGGGTTTCAGGCGGCTATGTGCATAATAACACCTCGCAGGCGCTCACAAGTTCCCCATGTGCGCGCCGGGCCGCTTGTCGGGCGGCGAAGAGCCGCCGTATGGCGCTGGAGGGCGGAAATGCCCTCTCCAAAGGGGGCAAAACAAAGTACCATGACAGGATAACAGGATGAACTACCGCCTCGTTTCCCAATATCTGGGGCACTTCACGCTGGCCGGAGCCGCGTTGATGATACCGTCGATCTTGTGGGCCCTGTGGTTCGAGGAGTGGCACGCGCTGGACGCTTTTCTGGATGCCATGGGCGCCGCCCTGCTCCTCGGGGGGCTGCTGGTACTGCTGGGCTGGAAAGCGCCAAAGCGCCTCTACCAGCGGGAGGGACTGGCCCTGGTCGCCTTCGGGTGGATCGTCACGGCGGGCATCGGCGCCTTGCCCTACATCATGGACGGGGTGTTGTCGCCCGTGGACGCCTATTTCGAGTCCATGTCGGGCCTGACCACCACGGGATCCACGGTGTTAGTCGATATTGAAAGCGTGGACAAGAGCATTCTTTTCTGGCGATCCTTTACCCATTGGATCGGCGGCATGGGCATTGTCCTGCTTTTCATCGCGGTGCTGCCCTACCTGGGCGCGGGCGGCAAAATGATGTTTCGCGCCGAATCACCAGGGCCGGATCCACGCGGCCTTCGTCCCCACATCCGCGACACGGCATCGATTCTCTGGCGCATCTACGGCGTGCTCACCCTGGCGCAGACCGCTATGCTCATGCTGGCGGGCATGAGCTTCTACGACGCCCTGTGCCACACCTTCGGCACCCTGGCGGGGGGCGGATTCTCGACGTACAACGACAGTATCGCCCACTTCAACAGCTTGCCCATCGAATTGATTATCATCCTTTTCATGTTCATCGGCGGGGGCAACTTCGCGCTCTACTTCGCCATGTGGCGCGGCAACCGGACGGCCCTCCTGCGGAACCCCGAGTGGCGGCTGTACGTGGGAATTCTTGCCGTGGCCACCCTCCTGGTCACGGTGAACCTGCTGGGCTTCCAGGGACACATGCCGCTGGACCCGCCCTGGCCGGACACGCCCCACTACACCCCCCCGCACGCCCTGCGGGTGGCCACGTTCCAGGTCTTTTCCATCATGACCACCACGGGCTTCGGCACCGATGATTTCGACGCCTGGCCCTACTTTTCCCGCGTGGTGCTGCTGGTGGTCATGTGTATCGGCGGTTGCGCGGGTTCGACGGCGGGCGGCATGAAAATTGTCCGCGTCAAGATGCTCTTCAAACTCGCCTACCAGCGCATCGAGAGCACCTTCCGCGCCAAACGGGTGTACGCCCTGCGAATTGCCGGGGAAGTCGTGTCCGAAGAAGTGGCCCGCAGCGTGGCGATTTTTTTCTTTCTCTACCTGCTCGTGGCCATCGTGGGCACCCTGCTCATGTCCCTGGTGGGCCTGCCCCTGCCCAGCGCCCTGTCGGCGGTCCTGACCACCCTCAACACCACCGGCCCCGGTCTCCAGCAAGTGGGCGCGACGCAGAACTTCGCCTTCATACCCCCAGCCGGCAAGATGATCCTGTCGCTTTGCATGGTGCTCGGACGGCTTGAACT
>JAJRTN010000183.1 GCA_024278275.1 Candidatus Hydrogenedentota bacterium | reverse complement strand
CTGGAGCGTTGCGGCTTGACCCCATTTTGCCCCCCCCTTATAATAGGCGGTGACGTTTGAATCCTTGATTCCAGGTTGCGGCTTGACCCCATTTTGCCCCCCCCTTATAATGCAACGGTCCCGGATCGTATTCAGCTGCGAGTTGCGGCTTGACCCCATTTTGCCCCCCCCTTATAATTCGCCATTGCGGCCACCGTTGGCGGGCACGGTTGCGGCTTGACCCCATTTTGCCCCCCCCTTATAATTCGTGGCTGGAAAGGTATAACTCCTAGTGGGTTGCGGCTTGACCCCATTTTGCCCCCCCCTTATAATCCAGGGGGCCCCAAGGGGCCTTATTACAAGGGTTTAGGGGGGGATTATTGAGCCGGAAATGCTGTCCCGCTGTGCTGAATGGCTTGGTGGGGCAGCGTTTTATTGTACTTGTTCAGGCGAACCGTTCGCATTCCTTTCAGAAAAGCGCTAACTGTCCCTGGTCGGTTGGTGTGCTTTCTTCCCGGGCAAAAAAATGCAGCATGTTGGCGTACTGTTTGTCGGTGAAGACGAGAATGGCCACCTTGCCCCCCGAAGGAATCGCCTGGCGCACATGATGAATCAGCGCTTCGCACCGTTCCCGCGTGACGCAGCAACGCATGTACACGGAAAACTGGGCCATCTCGAAGCCCAGCTTCAGCAGGTCCTGACGGAAGCGGGTTGCCTCTTTACGCTCGGATTTCTTCACCACCGGCAAATCGAACATAGTCAGCATCCACATGATTCGGTATCCACTCATCCGGGTGATAGGTAGTCCATCATCGCTCATGGTTTCGGCTCCGCTGTTTTCACCCGCACCCCTTCGGGTAAAACCAGCCTGCGTTTGCGGCCTTCGCATACCTCCGCCAGCGACCGCGTCATCCGTAAAAGGCATTCCGATACGGGGCTGGCCATGCCTTCATGGGTCATGTCCACCGTGGTTACCCGCGTCAGGCACTCCTTTGCTTCCGCCGTCAATACCGGCACGCCATCCGCCTCCGCCGCCAGCGCATGCGCCAGCAGGTCCACCACCGGCCGGAAGGGTTCGATAAGATCGTCCACCAGCGGCATGGTATCCCGCAGGTTGTGGTGGTGCAGGCCAAAGGCCGGGTGCAGGCCCGCCAGCATGACCGCGCGGGCCACGGCGGACCGCAGGATGGTGTAGCCGTAGTTCAACAGCGCGTTCACCCCCGCACGCATTCGGTCGCGTCGGAAATCCGGACCGAAAAGCAATGGCCAGTAGACCCGGGCCGCCTCGCCTTCCGCATTGCCCGGATCACCGGAACGCACCGCTCCCGCCAGCCGCGCCAGCCGGGGGCTGGTCTGCCCCGTACACAACCGCAACGTGTCCCCCTGGCCCTGAATCTTTGCGCGCACCAATTGTTGCCACAATCGTTTCCGAAGCGGGGCCGACAGGTCTGCCTGCGCCCGGATCCGGCCCGATTGTAGTGTGTGGCTCTCCACCGGCCAAAGCATGGAGGCGGGCAGGAATCGCTGGTCGCACACCACCAGCGGGATACACCGCTCGGCCAGTGTGTTCATCAGCCCCCCCGTACACGTCACGCCCCGGCCCGCCACCAGCACCACCTCCAGGTCGTCCAGGGGCAACCGTCCCAATTCATGTTCCTTGTCGCATACGAGGAGAAAACCCTGTGCCTTGCGCAGGTAACGGTTTTCCCCCGTAATCTCAACCGCGCGGCGTATCATCGGGATTATCCGACAAGTAGCGAATCCGCCCCGCCGGACTTACCGTCAGGAAACGGATCTTTGCTTTCCGAAGGGCTTCCGCGCTGCCTTTGTACACAAAACGGAAGGGATCCTTGGTATCGCGGGTGCGACTGTCCGCGTTGGCTTCAAAGTGCTCGGCCAACGCGATCTGCCTGTCCGAAAGCCTCTGGATATAAAACACCCGCCGCTTGCCTCTGTGCTCCATTTCGACCATGTCGCGGTTGAATAGCCGGGCAACATGCCGTCGTGTTTCTCGCTGCCCCTGCTCACCTCGCGCCTTGCGGGCATTGGCCTCGAAACAGGTCACCATTTCGTGCTCCCACTTTTCACCGTCTTCCGCCAGGAAGATGTCAAGATAAGCGTTGCCGTCGGGTTTGAAACCCTTGTATTCCTTGCCCTGCCGATCCCGGATGGGGATAAGCGCGATGGGTTCAATCAACCGCACGCGCCGGATCCCGCGCCCCTCCAGGTAGGCCACTGCCCGGGCCGCCAGTTCCTTTTCACCTTTCGACAGGGGATCGCACAACTCCCCGAGGGATGGCCTGTCGCTGCCTGTTCTATCGTCAAGAGCCTCCAGGATCTTAAATGCCTCTTCCTGGCTTTTCCCGGAAAGGTGTGCCACCAGGTCCGCGCGAAGTTGTTTTCCCTTGATCTTCGGGATGTTCTTCAGGTTTATGGTTGTCACCGAGACACGGTGTATCGCGTTCCCCCGGGGGTCGTCCCTCCTGGCGAAACCATAGGCCGTCTGGTTGTGCAACGCTGCTTCAATCCCGTGGTCCGGTTTGTGGGAAACCACCACCCTGCCCAGTGCCTCCCGTGCCTCGCCATGGAAGCCCGGCCAGGGTTCGTTGAATCCTTCGAGCACCTTTTGTACGCCTTCCGTTTCCAGCCGTGCATTGGCGGACGCGGCACGCTGAAGGAAAGCGCGGTCCATCAAGCCCACAACAAGTGCGTCCACCGCGTGATTCCGGTGATCGTCGCGGTTTTTCTTCCCACGCGGGGCCCGGTCCTCCTCCCGCGCCGGGTTAAGCTCGTCGAGAATGTCATTCAGGCCCAGGTGGTGCCGGAACAACCCAGTTAGTCGGCCCGGAAGGCACACCACCTTGTGCGCTTCCCCGGGTTCGAACAATACCGCCAGGTACTCCCGCGCCAGGCGGGCGATGTATTGGCTGTCGGTCAATTGACGTGCAATGAAATCACGGTCCTTCGTATATCGTTCCATGGCGTCTTCGGCGAAACGCCACCGCTTGTTCTTGGGCAGGGCCGTGCTTCGTGCCAGCAGCTCGGGCCATTGCTCCGTTTTGCCCCATGCCTCGAAGGGAGTCCGGTTCGTCTTCTCCCGGTTCGCGTCACGCATGCAGAGAATCTTGTTCGCCATGCTGTCGTCCAGCGTTCTCCGGAAAGGTAGTATATGGTCTATCTCCACCGCCGGCGTGAAAAGGTTCTGGGCGGTGATGCTTTGGCCGGAATAGACACAGAGCCGGTCCCCGGCGCCCAGTTCCTCCCACAGACGGAGGCGCTGGATATTCTCCCGGTTCACCTTCAGATGAAACTCCTCCTGGAGTTTCCGGGCGCATTCGTCGTTCTTCTCCTGGTTCTTCGCCTGTTCCGCCTGGATCTCCTTCTTTTTCTGAAGGCTGTTCTTGAGATCCCGCAACACTTCGACGTGAATCTCCGCCGGATGGCCATGGAGCTTGATCACCTCGTTCACCACCTTGCGCACCTGGTTCAGCGCAATATGTACCGTCGGGTTGGTGATCTTCCCATAGCGTTGTTCCAGCTTGGCCGCTGGATGTCCGCCCTTTTCGGGATCGGGTACCACATGACGTTCCAGCACGATGCCATAATAGGGCAACCGTTCCCGCGCCGCGCCCGTCGAGAATTGGGAATGGGATTCATACCCCGCCCGGACCACCGCCTCCGAGTAAGGAATCACCTCCTCCACCAACTCGGCGATGATCTTCCGCGTTGCCGTCAGCCCCAATCGGGCGTAGCCGTCACTGAGCGGTGTATTCGACACGGCCTCCGCGTGTTCACAATCCAGCCCCCAGTCCGCCATCAGGCGCTTGATCAGCGCCTCTTCATCGCTTTCGTGCAGGAGCCCTTCAACGATGGTCTCCTGCTCCGCGTCGGAAAGCTCGTACCAACGTGGCCCGAAACGATCCTTGTGCGACAGCATGGCCGACGTGCTGTCTCCCTCCAGTCCCTTGCGCTTTTCCGATTCCAGCGAAAACACGGCGTGATTTCCGAGCCCCAACACTTTCCGCATCTTATTGAAAGTCACTTCCGACTTGCCGCTTTTCTTGCCCTTTGGCTGACACAGCATGTCCGCCAGCCTATCCCGTTCGTCTCGGCGGAGGGGACGGCCGCGCAAGGTCACCGTGTCAAGAACCTGCAAATGGTTCAGCTCCTGATAAATCCGGCAGCGTTGGACAATGGGCATGGCCTTCGGCGCACGGTCTTCCGACCGTTCAAAGGTACACCTGCCCACGGCCGGGGCTTTCAGCGGACGCTGATAGAAGATCGCCCGGTGAATCCGGTCATGCACGTCTTTCGTAAGCATGTCCGGGTGGTGCTGCGCCTGCACGCGCCACAACAACTCAAACTCATACTCCAGGCCATCCCGCGAAGGATAGAACTCGTAGTATTTCTGTTCTTTCTCCCTGCCACTGGCATCGGCGACGCGCCGGCTCTTAAGCCGCGACCGGACCAGCTCGCCCCGTTCGCGGCGAAGGAACAAATACTCGCCAAAAGTCTGTGCCTTGAGCTCTTCCATCTTGGCCTGCTGCTCCTTGAGCGCATTCTTGATGAGGCCGGCTTCGCTATCCTTCGCATCGCTCTTCCGGTTGCTCTTGAAACCACGCCGCTGGTTCAAATGGAAGAGCGCCCGCCCCAATTCATGCGGACTGAGCCGCTCACGAATGCCCCGCGCACGAAGCGCATAAGGATCCAGCGTGGTCAGGGCACGCCGTTCCTGTTCATCCCCGGGCAGGAGACCGGCATCCACAAGGGCATCAATCAACTGCGCCCGGCGTTTCACAAAACGCTCGCGGTTTCGCCGCATGGCCCGTGCCTCACGGCGTGTGACCGCATTCGAGGAGCCGTCCTTGGGGTTGCGCCCGTCGGGGAAAATGCGTACCCCCATGTCGAGTATGGACGTGGGGGAGGGCCGCCCGTTCTCCATGTTCAACGCCAATGCGCACCAGCCTACGGAATTTGTGCCGATATCCAGGGAAAGTCTGTACGGGTCCATGCGGGATACCCCCTTTCAGTTAACCAAATCGAAAAAAAAAGCGAAAAAAAAAGCTTGACATAACCCATATACACCAGTTAGCATAACAGCGCAAAATGGGGTTTACAAGTCGTTAACAAAGTAAACACCCCAGATGTGGCAGCCTGTGGGCTGCCTTTTTTTTGCTGGTGGGGTGATTTAGTCCAGTTTGCCTCAAGCGGTAATGGAACGCTGTCCAGGCTAACTGACCCCATGTATCGGCCCCCGTGAGGCCGAGTAAGTTTTTCAGGCAATATCTCCATGTGTGGCGCAGGGCACAGTAAGGGCAAAGCGTTACCCCGTTCTCTTTGCAGGCCACTCGCCAAAGGAGCGCTCCTCAACCCACGCCGAATCACGCTCATGTTCCATCCCAAACTCCGGCGGTTCCAACGGTACCCGCGGCAAGAATGGACCGGACGCCGAAACCGTCGCCTTGCCACCGCCATGGAAAGAGCCCGGCAATGTTCCCTGACGCACGGGGCGTGGGGGATTTCCGGCCCCCCAGCATCTCTCCTGTACCAAGGTCCCCACAACGTGCAACGGGAGGGCGTGGGGGAAAGGATGGAGAGGCCTGAATAGAGGCACCAATGTGCCCAATACGTTGGGAGCAGGTCTTTCCTCTTCAACCCGGCAGCTTGTGAGCACACCGGATTTCCCATAGGGGAACAGGGGGGGGCACGGGCCTGGCTGAACTCCCTTTCCGAGGTCCTTGGGCGCCTGGAGTTTTCATCGAGCAGTCCCATTCCGCCCATGGCTTTCCGCGCGTGCGGAACCCATGGAGCGAAGGGTTATCGCCAGCCAGTGGCGCATGGTGTTAGGCGTGGGGGAGTGGGGGAGGCCCGCCACGGAATAGAGCCTGTGCGGTTGAAGTCGACGGGCAAAACAGCCGCCAAGCGCGTTCACACGAACTGTTCCATTATGCAACCTTCAATAATTCTGTATTAAATGTTTGCGTTGATGCAAATTGTAACAGAGCGTAAAACCACTGAACATCGCCTGAAGACAATCCAGTTCATGAAGTGCATCAAGGTTCAAACACCGCTTTAAAATTATGTAGTTTGGAGCTATTCTCATGCGATGAATTAGGTATAAATAGGACAACAAAAAAACATAAAGCATCTTTATAAGAATGAGAAGATGAAACATAATATCAATGACTTAAAATGAATCAGGATATACACACTTGCGTAACATCGGTTTTTGGCTGTTTTTATAGAAGTATATTAAACATAATATATATTATCAGACGTAAAATCGTCCCCCTGTCCACCCGGAATGCTGTCCTTTTCCCTCCCTTCTAGGCCCGGAACGGTGTCAGGTTGGACGGCGGATCCTGCCGTGGTGGCCGGTCATCCTCTTCCCCCTCAAAGGCGGCAAGCGCCCGCAGCGAGGCCAACAGGCGCTCCAGGGAACGGCCCATCTCGCGGGTTTCTTCCTCCGCGCTCCGCTTCGCTTCCGCGGCATGAATCGCGTATTCGAAGGCCAATTGAAGCGCGAAGGCCTGGGTGTCGATACGCTCCGAAGCTTCCTCGATGGCCTTCAGGTGTGCGGACAATTCGGCGGCAATTTCTTCTGTCCGGGCCTTGGTCTGGTAGACAGGCACGGTTAATTGAACGCCCCCCAGGTTAACCCGCATGTGCTCTTCTTCCTTCATGAACGCATCCCCTCGGCCAGCCCCTTGGCTTTCTTCAAGACGGTCCGAAGCTTTTCCCGCAACATGGCCTCACGCTCCCGTAATCGCTCATTATCGGCCACAAGTTGATCAAAACGAGCCCGTTCCTCCTTGAAATTGGTGATTCTGCGCTCTTGACTCCAGTATTCCTTGAGGAGTTTTTCCCGTGCTTTACGCTGCTTTTTTACTTCTCTGGCCTGTTTTGAGAGGGTTTCGCTTAAATCCTCGACCACGGCGTCGATCTGGCGAAGATAGGATTGCAGGATAGGGTTCACCGGAGAACTGCTCCATGTTCCCGCTTGAGGGCCTTGAGAATCTTGTCCCACGATTTCTGGGTGTCTTTGTCGGTCAGGGTGCGCTCGGGAGATTGAAACGTAAGCCCCAGGGCCATACTTTTCTGACCTTCCGGAACCGGATTCCCGGTGTAGATATCGAATAATTCCACCGTTTTGAGAAGCTTTCCACCGAAACGCTTGGCGGTTTTTAGCAGTTCCCCTGCTTTTACATCGCTATTTACCACCACCGCCATATCACGGAGGGATGGCGGAAAGGCAGGAATCCCCGAGAAGGTGGGCACCATTTTTTCCAAGCCGACTAGGTATTCCAGATCCACGTCAAGGAGATAAAGCGCCTGTTCCATGTCAAATTCACGAAGCACCTTGTTTTTTACCCTGCCGAGGGTGCCTATTGGTGTTTTTTGTCGGTATATGTCGGCGCATAGCCCGGTTTGCAGGGTCGAAAAACGGCCCTCCTGCAGGGTGTATTCAACGCCGAGGTGTTCCATGACAGCCTCTAGGAAGCCCTTGAGGTCGTGGAAATCAACCGGACGCGGCGCTTGGTCCCAATGACGCCGCTGTGCCAGGCCGCCAAGGAGGATGGTGAGACGCAGACGCTGCTCGGGGAGTTCACCGGGCGCCCGGGGTATGTAGACCGGTCCGATTTCGAAAAGGGCAATGCGGTCGGCGCCACGGTTCAGGTTGTGGGCGGCGGTGTTGAGCAGCGACGGGATGAGCGAAGATTGCATGGTGGCCTGTTTCTCGGAGAGGGGATTTTCGAGTTTCGCCATGTTCCCGTATTCCTCGGGCAGTCCGGCGCGGGCCACGTCGGCGGGAGAGCTGAAGGTCCAATGGACGGTTTCGCTGAGGCCGATGTGGGCGAGGAAGCGGCGCAGTTGCCGCACGGGCCGGTCGGTGGGGGCGAAATCCTTCTCTTGGGGCCGCACGCTGGGTAGCGTGGCGGTGATATTGTCGTAGTTGTAGGAGCGGCCCACTTCTTCGATGAGATCGGCCTCGATGGACACATCAGGCCGCCAGGTGGGCACTTGTACGGTACAAGAGGCCCCGTCCTGGGCGACCACGGTGAAGCCCAGCTTTTCCAGGGACTTACGCTGTTCTTCCGGCGGTATGTCCACGCCCATCAGTTGGTCGCATCGGGCGTAACGGAGGGTTACCTTGGGAAACACCAGGGGCCGGGGATGTTCATCGAGCACGCCGGGGGCGATGGTGGCACCGGCGAGGCCGGCCATGAGGTCGGCGGCGCGGTCGAGAGCGAAGGCGGCCATGTTGGGGTCGGCCCCGCGCTGGAAACGCTGGGACGACTCGCTCGCCAGGCCGAGGGCGCGGGAGGTACTCCGGACGGAGGCGGGTTTGAAGACGGCACTTTCGAGGAAAACGCGGGTGGTCCCCTCCCCCACTTCGCTGTCGCCGCCGCCCATGATGCCGGCGATGGCCTGGGGTGCCACGCCATCGGCAATGACCAGCATGTCTTCCTGGAGCGTGCGCTCCACGTCATCGAGGGTGCGCATGGTCTCGCCCGGCCGCGGGTGGCGTACAACGATGCGGTGTTCGGCCAGCTTGTCAAAGTCAAAGGCGTGGAGCGGGTGGCCGGTCTCCAGGAGGACGAAATTGGTGATGTCCACCACGTTGTTGATGGGACGCTGTCCCGCGGCGATGAGGCGCCGGCAGAGCCAGGCGGGCGAGGGGCCGATCTTGACGTCCGTGAGCACGCGGCCCAGGTAGCGCGGACAGCACTCCGGGTCCTCGATGGTGACCGAGGCCATTTCACCTGCCGCCGGGCCGGCTTCTTCGAGTTTCCGTTCGGGTAAGCGCAGTTCCCGGCCATACAGGGCCGCCAACTCGCGGGCCACGCCGATCATGCTGGCCGTGTCGCCGCGATTGGGGGTGACTTCGATCTCCAGGACCACGTCATCGAGGCCCAGGAGGGGCCGGACATCGTGTCCCACGGGCGCGTCGGGGTCGAGGATCAGCAGGCCCGAGTGGTCCTCCCCCAGTCCCAATTCGCGTGCGGAACACATCATGCCCCGCGATTCGACGCCGCGCATCTTGCGGCGACCGATTTTGAAGTCCCCGGGGAGTGTCGCGCCCACGACGGCCGTGGGCACCTTGTCCCCCACCTTCATGTTTTTCGCGCCACAGACGATCTGGGCGGGTTCCTCGCGGCCCACGTCGGTCTTGCAGACCACCAGCTTGTCGGCGTCGGGATGGGGGTCGATGGAGACGATTTGCCCGACATAGACGTCGTTGATTTCCTCGCCCGGCCGCTCGATGGCCTCGATTTCGAGGCCGAGCATGGTCATCTGGCGGGCGAGGGTGTCCACATCAACGTCAATATCCACATAGTCTTTCAACCAATTGAGAGAGATGCGCATTGGGGTGCCTTATTGGGTTATGGGTTGCGTGATCGGGGCGCAACGTGTTGAGTGTTTACAGGCGCGTGTGTTGCCGCAACACATTCGCATGCCGGGTATGGTAACGGTTCTCGACGAGTAACGCCAAACAGGATAGCGCGTGGTTGCGGGTCGGATCATCCGGATCAGGATTTTATTTACAGGACAACAGGATAAACAGGCGGGAAAAAATGGGGAAAGAAGAAGCCAAGCCTCCAATAAAAGGGGCATTACCAATCTGAACTTGGTAACGCGGGGGTAATGTTTAACCGCGAATTACTCGAAAGCGAAGAACCGGGGTGAGGTAACCTGAACCGCCGGGACGGGGAAGCGCCTCTCCCCCACGCCGGCGGTTTTGCCTGTTGCGTTATGCATGGGTGCGGTTTTGTGCCGTTTTGAGGTTGCGGGTGTGAGCGGGATGAAACGAGGAAGCGGATTGAAGCACGAATAAAAAGCAGGCGACAATCCGCTTTCAACTATGCGCTCATGGGTCGGGCTGAACCCTATTCGTCCTGATAGCCTTCCATGATCTCCAGGATGTTGCCGTCGGGATCTTTGAAGAAACAGACCCGCATTCCCCTGCAAACCGCATCGCAGTCAATAATCGCGTCCGTCTCAACGCCCGCCGCGTTGAGTTCGGCCACTTTCTGGTCGATGTTGCCCACCTCGAAGGCCAGGTGCTTGAACCCCACCGCCTGCTCGCCGCCCCGGGCCTCGCCCGCGTCGGGATTATCGAATAACTCCAGGCAAAAGCCGCCAAGCCGCAACATGACAAATTCGCCGTCCGTGTCCCGATTGAAGACCCGCGCCCGCTTGAACCCGAAGTGCTTTGTGTAGAGGGCTTCTTGACGGTGGCGGTCAATACAATTCATGGCAAAGTGCTGGATAACCATCATGATAATTCATTCTCCCTGAAAATGCGATGGAGTGCGCCTCATCGCGCCCATTCCCCTGTTACGGGACAGCCTACGCGACCAGGTTCGCCAGTGCAAGTCGGGGGCTGTTCGGGGAACCATCTGCGAAAAGGCCATTTTCAGCACCACGTAATCCAGTGGTATGTTGAAGTT
>JAJRTN010000020.1 GCA_024278275.1 Candidatus Hydrogenedentota bacterium | reverse complement strand
GCTCGGAAGATACCGAAGGCTCTCAAAGGACTATGAGCAATTGACCGAGAACAGCGAAGCCATGGTGCTCATCGCCATGATAAACCTCATGAGCAAAAGGTTGCCCCACCCAAAGGCATAGGGCCTTTGCAAACACCCTCTCAGAGCTTGAAGCCTTCGGTGATGAAGAAGATGTGGCGGATCTCCGCAAGTTCATTTCGCGAGAGGAAATGAAAGTGGCAAAGCGGGGACATTGACCATTTCTGGCACAGGTTACCTTCACGGACACGTCGGCCTCGGACACGCGAGCAGTTAAAGGGACAGACTACTCAACTTTTGCCTGTTCGTCCTTGGCTATGCTATAATCGACCCATGAGCAGAGTCGCGCGTATTGTTGTGCCGGGGTTTCCCCATCATGTGACGCAGCGGGGGAACCGGCGGGCGGATGTCTTCGAGACGGATCAGGACCGTGAAACCTACCTGCGTTTCCTGAAGCATTATTGCGGCAAGCGGGGGCTGTCCGTATGGGCCTATTGCCTCATGTCCAACCATGTGCATCTGGTGGTCGTGCCGGAAAAGGAATCGTCTCTCGGCGACGGTCTGCGCGATGCGCACACGGTTTACGCCATGTATTTCAATTCCCGCACCCGGCTATCGGGGCACGTCTGGCAAGGCCGTTTCTTTTCCACCCCGCTGGACGACGCCTACCTATGGGCGGCGGTGCGGTATGTCGAGTTGAACCCGGTGCGCGCGGGGATGGTCGAGCGTGCCGAGACCTATCCCTGGTCGAGCGCCGCGGCCCACTGCGGTCTGCGTGAAGACGGCGTCCTCTCCACCGTATTCCCGCCATCCGGCATCATCAAGGATTGGGCGGCGTGGTTGCATGAGCCCGTCGAGGACGAAGAGGCGGCCCACGCCTTCCTACAACAGCGAACGCGCACCGGTCGGCCTTGTGGCCCCGCCAAATTCCTCGACCAACTCGAAGAATTGCTTGGCCGAGCGTTGCACCCCAAACCGCGCGGCCCGAAACGGGGCACGAAATATGGGAGGAGAAGAAAATATGCGTAGTCTGTCCCTTTTACTTCACTCTGGAGCATCCGTGATGTTGGAAGCGGAAGATCGTGTGGGCACACCATGGTGAAGAGACTCTTTGAAACCAAGACTGAGTTGCTATGGAGACTTGTCATGCTCAATAGCTGGCTAGTCGTGGTGGTGGTGGGGATCTGGGGATCCTTCCATAGTCCGTCGATGAGCATAGAAAGGGTTGCGGTATGGGCTGGGATATGCTTTCTGGTGCTGCCAAACATATGGGGAACCAGGCGGCGACCATGGCTCGCCGTTGCGGCTTCGGCGTTCCTTCTTGTGGCCGCATTCGGCGGGATTGGTCTCATTCTACTGGCCTTTTTTGGCCTGCCCACCAGTAGCCACGGTTATTCCGAGTTCGTTGTGTTGGCGATTGTTTTCACGCCACTTCTTGTATGTCTAGTCTCCACAGGCATATGTCTAGGCTATTCCTTACAGTATCTTCTCACGAGTGGCTCGCCCTGCGGAGAGTAGAGCACTCAGATTTCGTTTCGCAGAGCAGGGGCTTAAGCGTCCAGTGAAAAGCGGTTTCCGCCCGGGCGCGCGCCTGGGAGATATACCGAATGGGAAAAAGGGGGACAGTAACCAATTATTGTGTTATTCTGGGTGACCTGATAGGCTGGTGCCATGGCTCGACATGCGAGAATTGCGCCAAAATTGGTTACTGTCCCCATTTTTTCCCAGGTTCTTAGAGCGCACGAGCCATAAGCCAGTATGGGAGGAGGACGTATGGTCGCGACCATAGCAACAGAGGAGTGCTGTTACCTATCCACACCAGAGCATCTCCGCAGTTTCCTAGGTCGAGTGCTCTACATTTACACTGCTAAGGGCAACCTTTGCCTGACTCCTGAATCGCTTTCATTCATTAGCACGAAAGGGTGGTTTCTTCGTATTCCCTTGAATTCGATAGAAGCCATTTCCTCCAAGTATTACCCGCGACTCGTTAAGCCGATTCCACTCTATTACATAGAGGTTAGATATAGACAGGCAGACAAGGCATCACAGACAGTACTCCTTACTCCCACACGGTCTTGGGTGACTCCAGTATGGAAGACTAACCAAATAGTCACGGGTTGGGCGTCGCTACTGGCCGCGACCGTTCACAGAAAAACTGCAAGCGTCCCGTGAAGATCATATTCCAAAGGAGGACAGTGGACAGCAACCATTTTTGCGCAAGTGGCCTTTAGGGACACGTCGGCCTCGGACACGCGGGTAGTAAAGGGGATAGACTACGTAACTTTAGCCTTTTTTGTCTCGTTCCCATGGTCCCCCATGGGAAAGCAATCCCCCGCCGTCTCCGGCGGAATCTTCAGGTGGGATTGGGCGGCGTGGTTGCATGAGCCCGTCGAGGAGGAAGAGACGGCCCACGCCTTCCTGCAACAGCGTACGCGCACCGGTCGGCCATGTGGCCCCGGCCCAATTCCTCGACCAACTCGAAGAGTTGCTTGGCCGAGGGTTGCACCCCAAACCCCGCGGCCCGAAACCGGGCACGAAATATGGAAAGAGAAGAAAAGATAGGCAGTCTGTCCCTGTTACTTCATAGCGGCCCTTCTAGGCATGACCGCACTGGTAGATGCGACCGCCGTAACGCTTGACAATATCTCCAGACAGTTATGTATGGATGTCTTCGATTTGATCAGGAGTTGGGCGAAGTGAAGGTGGAGGGACGTGTGAAGTGGTGGGTAATACTCGGAGGGCTATACAGTCTGGCGCTTGCCTGGGATTCTTGGCGGAGTTTCGATCCTGTGGCACTTGTTTTGTCGTGCATGCTCCCGTTTGTACTGGGCCTCCTATATGCTGTGCAGCGACAGGGATATGTGCAGATCGCCGACATGGTTGTGAACCTCCATCAGGGCAGCCGAGGGCGGCTGTGCCACATAAGCGCATTGGTTGTTCTTATGGTAACGACACAACACCCTTGAAATATGGGTGTTGCTCGTCGTGAACGGTTACCGGAAAGGCTCCCCGGGGGCTTGGTTTTTTGCGGACCACCGCGGGCCTGGTCTACCATGGGCGGCATGAACGCGCCGCTCCCCGTTTTTGGTTTCCTGGATTGGCTGGTCCTCTTGGGCTACATGGCCCTCATGGTCGGGATCGGCGTGGCCGTGTCCCGCAAACAACGGGACACGGAAGGCTTTTTCCTGGGCAACCGGGCCATGCCCGCATGGGCCGTCGCCCTGTCGGTGCTGGCCACGTCGCTGAGCGCGGCCACCTTCATCGGCGTGCCGCAAATCGCATACGGGGGCGACCTGACCTACCTCGTGCTGAACCTGGGCGGCATCATTGCGGCCTTCATCGTGGCCTTTCTTTTCATTCCGCCCATCTATCGTTCCGGCACCACCACCATCTACGGCTACCTGGGCCAACGCTTCGGCGCGCCGTCGTCCATGGCCGCGAGCGTCATGTTTCTATTCGGGCGGTTGCTCGCTTCCGGCGCGCGGCTCTACATGGCCGCCATTGCCTTTTCCCTTATGCTCCATGGCGACATCGGGATGGTCCACCTCCTGGCGGCCGTCCTCCTGCTGGGTGTCATTGGCACGTTGTATACCGCCTTTGGCGGCATCAAGGCGGTCATCTGGACGGATGTCGTCCAGATTGGCGTGGTCACTTTTGTCGCGGGGCTGAGCGTATGGCTCCTCCTCAAGGCGATCCCCCTTTCGATGGGCGAAATCATTACCGCGCTTCAGCACGCCGACGGCGGCAGCAAACTGCGCGTGATAGACCCGCGCCTTGGCTGGAATTTGGAGTACACCCTGTTTTCGGGGCTGGTGGCGGGCACCTTCGTATCCACGGCCTGCTATGGGGTGGATCACGATCTGGCGCAGCGCATGATGACGGTGAAATCGCCGTGGCGCGGGGGCGCGGCCATGGTGGCCAGCACCTTCCTCGCCATTCCCGTGGTGCTCCTGTTCATGGTGATTGGACTGCTCCTGTACATTTACTACGACCGCCCGGATCTCATGGGTGACCGGGCGCCGCTGGACCTGATCGACGATACGCGCAAGGTCTACCCACAGTACCTGCTGAGCCACCTGCCCACGGGACTGCGGGGGCTGTCCATGGCCGGCCTTTTCGCCGCGGCCATGAGCAGTTTCGATTCCGCCATCAACGCCATGGCGAGCACCGCTATGGCGGATCTCTACCTGCCCTGGCGGCGCACGCGGGGCCATGCGACGGACGGCGCCATCCGGGAATCGCGGGCGGCGGTCGCCATGATGGGCCTGCTGCTGACCCTCTTCGCCGCGGGCGCCGTGTGGGTGCAATCGGTGGACGGGGCCTCCCTGATTGGTTTTGCCCTGGGTGTCATGGCCTTTGCCCTGGCGCCCCTGCTGGGCGTGTTTTCCACCGCCCTCTTTACGCGGCGGGGGAACAACGGCAGCGTGCTGGCGGCCTTCGCCATGGGTATCCTCTGTGTTCTGCTGTTGCAGCCCTACATGTTGCCCAAGTGGCTGGATTTCACCCTGGGCTGGCCCTGGGTCTGGGTCGCGGCCACGCCGATGAGCTTCCTCGTCTGCGCCATGGGCGCGCCAAAGGGATGCCGCCCCTGTGTTCCGCCTAGAACCCGTTGAAGGGCCGGTTGTAACGCCCTAAGATCCGGGCGCTCACCTGCGTCATGGGGAAGCGGTCCGAAGGATACTTGAGGAAGGTCACGTGGCCGTCGAGGTAGAGCACGTTACCCCCGCCCGGAACATGGGCAAAATCTTTCGTATTTGTGCTGATGTGATCCCACATGACCGGAATCATGCTTTGCGCCCGGGCGGCTGCGGCCGGATTGTTGATGTCGGTGATCATGAACCGTTCGATGCCCTCTCGGAGCCGGAAAAGGGTGTTCCCGCCGACACCTTGGGTTCCGGAAAAGACCGGAGAAACCTGGAAGTCCAGGTCGCTTTGACGGCCGCCACTGAGCAGGTTGGCCATAGCCAGTTCTCCCCAGGGCATGGCGGCATAGTCGGATTCCTCGTAACGCCCATTGGGACCGCTTCCCGGCAACTGGAGAAAGTTGGGACCCACGATGCTGACATCGTGCAAAATGAGCCAGCCCGTATAGTCGAAGGGTTCTTTCACAAGCTCACACGGTTGCACCCGGCCATCCCCGTTGCCCTTGGTCACGTCGTACCGTTCAAGCGCATTGGATTCTCCACCCCAGGAAGGACACCACACCACGTCCGTATCCGCCAGGTATTCCGGGATCATGGCCTCGCCATTAAAGATCATGGCGTCGCTCAAAGGTCGAAACGCCGGGACCGACGGGTCCGGGGCGCAATCCAGGATCTTGCGCGGAGGCAACTTGCCCGACCGGCTTTCCCCGGCATACATGGCGAAGGCCAATCCCAGTTGCTTCAGGTTATTCTGGCACGAAGCACGCCGGGCCGCTTCCCGCGCACGGGCCAGGGCCGGGAGCAGAATGGCCGCCAAGATACCGATGATGGCGATTACTACCAACAGCTCGATCAGTGTAAAGCCTTTGTGTTGAATGCGTTGTGAAATGAGTTTCATGATTGTGCCGCCTCCGCCATTTGGTTTGGCCCCTTTTCCGTCCCATACGGAAAGGGTGTTGGTGTATTTCCATCGCGATTGTTCATTATATAATTCTGATGTTTAAGTAGCTTAACAAATGAACTGTAGTAATGTCAAGCGATCTGGCGATAAAATATCAAGACGGTTTATGCGCCGCCCACATTGTCATTTGGTTTCCGTGTAACGCGTCCATCCCGGCGAAACCAGAAAAAACGGTGGATTCTCAGGGTGTCTGTACAGGTTCTCCCCCGTTCCCCGTGCTGGGGAAAACCTGGTTCCGACTGCGTCGGGTAGGGATACGCTTACGCATGACCGTTGGCGCGGATTGTTTCATGACTGCCTGAAACCTTTGCCGGCGCGGGTGGAGGCCCAATCATTCCCGCCCCCTTGCGCCTTCTCTTTGCGCGGGCTATGATTCACCCCATGCAGGCGTGGCAACTGAAGGGAGAATCCCATGCTAGGCAAGGATGTTATATTTACCGATCGCGAACAGGTCGCGTTTCAGGACGTTACGATTCCGGAGCCGGGGCCGCGCGACGTGGTGGTGCGCACCACCCGGTCGTGGATCAGCAATGGCACGGAAGGGAGCTTCCTGCGCGGGGAGCGTTTCAACGGGGAAACGCCCTGGCGCGAAGGAATGGCCTGGCCCTTCCCCTTCGCCGCCGGCTACCAGAGCGTGGGCGTCGTTGAGTCGGCGGGTGAGGAAGCCGAACACATCAGTCCGGGACAGCAGGTCTTCTGTACCATGGGGAAGATCGAGGGTATGTTCGAACCGTGGGGCGGGCACATTTCGCCCAAGGTGGCCGACGTGTCCCAGGTCTGGGCCATCCCGGCGGGCGTGCCGCCCGTGGCCGTGAGCGGGCTGGTGTTGACGCAGGTGGGCTATAACTGCGGCATCCGTCCGCCCGTTGAGGAGGGCACGGTGGCCCTGGTGCTGGGCGACGGCATGGTGGGGCACTGGGCCGCCCAGACCCTGCATTGGCGCGGGGCACGGGTGATCCTGGCAGGGAAACACGATGAGCGGCTCGCTTACTTTGACGGCGATGGGCGGCGTGAATTGCTGAACATCACGAAGGAGCCCATCGCGGAAGGATTGAAGCGGCTCGCGCCGGAGGGCGTCGATATCCTGGTGGACACGGTGGGCACGGTTGAAATGGTGATGGCTCTCCATCCCCATTTGCGGCACGACGGGCATATCGTTTCCGCCGGATACAATGGCACGGAATCCCTGGTGGACGTGCAGAAGCTGCGCTTCGGCGAGATCACCTGGCACTCGCCCTCCGGCTGGCACCCGCAACGCATGGACGCCACCCTCGCGCTCATCACGTCGGGTGCGCTGCAGACCGAGCCGCTCATCACGCACCACTTCCCCGTGGCCCGGGCGGCCGACGCGTGGAAGCTCATCCTTGAACGAACGGAACATGTCCTGGGTGTCATCCTGGATTGGGAGTGATTCGCCGTGAAAGCGTTGCAAATCCTCGGGCCTAAGCAATGCACCGTGCGCGAGGTTTCGGAGCCGGTGCCCGGACCGGGGCAGGTGCTGCTCAAGGTGCTTGCCGTCACCACCTGCCCCCACTGGGACATGCATATCCTGGGGGGCGAACCCATGTTCCCCGGTGTCCCCATCCAATACCCCTACACCCCCGGTCAGCCGGGCCATGAGGCCTGTGGCGAGATCGCCGCTCTTGGCGAAGGGGTTGCGGGGTTGAACGTGGGCCAGCGGGTTTGCGCCTGGCGCGACCCCGGCCATGACGTGCCCGGCTGTTACGCGCAGTACGTGATCAAGGACGCGGACGATGTCATTCCCGTGCCCGGCACGCTCGCGCCGGAGGACTGTGCCGCGCTGGAATTGGCCATGTGCGTGACGGCCCACCTGCAATTCGCCCTGCGCCTCGATGCCGTCGCAGGGAAGCGCGTGGGTGTTTTCGGGCTGGGGCCGGCGGGCCTGGTCTGCGTGCAATTGCTGAAAGACGCGGGCGCGGCGGAAGTGGTGGGCTTCGACCTTTTGCCCACGCGGCGGGAACTGGCCCTGCGCCTTGGCGCCGACCGCGTCATGGCTCCGCGGGACCCCGAAGCGGCGGCCTTTCCCCTGCGTTACCGGCCGGGCGCGCTGGATACGGCCTTCGACTGCGCGGGCGCGGCTCCAGCGGTACATTACGCCATGGATCATACCAATGGTTTATGTGTGCTCTTTGCCGTGCAACGCGCGCCCTACACCTTCGCGCCCGAGCACTGGGGCGGCCTGGTCCTCGCGGGCGCCCAACCCCACACCCGCGCGGCCGCGGAATACGCCGCCGCCCGGCTGGCGGCGGGCACGCTCGACCTCGGCGCCCTCGTAACGCGCACCATGCCGCTGGAGGATTACGCGGAAGGCGTCGCGCTGCTTCGCCGCCAGGAAGCGCTCAAAATTGCTTTTCTGCCCCACGGGAATTGAGGACCTGTTTTCGACGCCGCCGAATCCTCGATGGATCCTGATCCATTGACTGCTCCCGCTATTCGGCGGAATCGACCGTGGTGGTTTCGCTGAAGATATTGATGTGCCGCCACCGTTCTCCCATGAAGCGGCGGTAGATGACGAAGCTGAGGCCAATGATGTAGATGGTGGCGCCAATCCAGGCCCCCACCGCGCCGCCATGGAAGCAGAAGGCGAGAAGAAGGGCCAGGGGCAGAAAGACCAGGTAAGCACCGATGAACATGGCGAACATCATCCAGCGGGTGTCGCCCACGCCGCGCAGGGCGCCGAAGCCGACGATGTTCACGGCGTCAAAGGCCTGGAAAATGGCCGCGAGGATCAGGAGGCGGTGTCCCATGCGAATGACTTCCGGGTCCTGGCTGAAGCCCCAGGCAATGAGCTTTCCGCCGAACACGGCGAGGATGATCCCCGTGGGCACCATGTAGGCCATGGCCAGCTTGATGGCGGTGCGCGTACGGGCCTTCGCGCGGGGAATGTCGCCCGCGCCGACCCATTGCCCGACGATGGCGGCGATTCCCTGGTGCAGGCCCACGGCGGGCATGAAGCAGATGTGAAGAAAGACCATGGCCGCGTTGTTCGCGGCCAGGGCGACGGTGCCGAAGTGGCCCACGAGGAAGCTGGTGAACAGGCTCCACATGGCGATGTCGAGAAAGGAACTCATGCCCGCGGGGATGCCGATGGTGATCAGTTCCTTTGCACGGTGATAGTTGAAACGCCACGTGTGGCGCGTGTTGTAGATCCGATGGAAGGGCCGTGAAAGAAAGACGGCGTGGAGCAGAACCAATTGGATGTATTGCGATGCGACGGTGGCGGTGGCCGCCCCCGCGATGCCCAGGCGCGGGAAGCCCCCATGACCGAAGATGAGCAGATAGTTGAGCAGGATGTTGAGGCCGATCCCCAGCGTGGAGGTGACCAGGGTAACCCACGACCGGTTGACCGCCTGAAAAAAGGCGGCCAGGGCCGTGGTCCATCCAATGGCGAAGTAGCCGATGAGGCGGATTCGAAAGTAGACCAGCTCTTGGGCGGTAACACCGGGCTCGTGCCCCATGATTCGGAAAAGCGGTCCCGATAGGGGAATCAAAACCACGGCCAGGAGACCCAGGGGGATGGAGAGGTGAATGCCCTGCCAGGCGTAATTCGCGCAATGCCTGAAGTCCCCTTTCCCCAGGGATTGGGCGGCGAAGGTGCTGACGCAACCGATGATGCCCAGGAAAAGGGTGGCCAGCGTGTAGGACCAGATGGCGGCGGACCCGATGGCGGCGAAAGCCTCGGTGCTCACTTGGGCGACCATCCACTTGTCGAAGAACTCCATGACGGCGTAGGAGGCCATGCCCAACACAATGGGCATGGACATGACCAGCACCTGGCGCACACCGGCCCAGCGCGGCTCGTCTATGGGGTGTTCCACGGTCATCATATGTTCCGGGAATTGGGAAGTGGGGAACGACCGGGGAATCGTAGCACACTTAAGATTGCCCATGCCCCGAAAAGTTCTGCTCCAATGGCACAAATACAGGCCTGCCTCTTCCGCCCGTCATCCCGCGCACGCGGGAACCCACGGGAAAGGGCAAGGTGCTGACCCGCCTCATGGAGCCCCGCCTTCGCGGGGACGGCGGCGGCGATTCCTGGTTCCGGCTTGGCCTGGCCAGGGTCTTTTCATGCGGAAGCGCTCCAGGATGGTGTGGAAATCGGGGCGGTGGAGTGGGGGCGTGGCACTGAAAAAAAGGTGGGTGGGGCAGTCGCAATCGGAGCAGCCGAAGCCTTCGGGACCGGGAAGAAGGATGGCGCGGAGGGCGTCGGCGAGGGCGCATTCGTCGCGGGTGGAACTTCGGATGGGCAGGGCGTCCACCTCGGTGGCGTGGGCGCGAAGGTAGTCGATGTGCCAGTGCATCCGTTTGCGTCGCCGCTTATGCCGGGCCATGCGGGCATCGAGACCGTTCATGGCGGATCCCACGTAGACGTGGTATCCGGGCTGAGCGGTGATCACTCCCAGCTTGCCGACCATGATATGGGTCGCCTGCTCGAAGTGCAGGATGAGCAGGTACGCGCCCCGGTCTTCCGCCTCTTTTGCCACGTGGTCCCACGGAATATCCAGGAGCCTGGCGCGGCGGCCGAGGGTCAGGTCGTCGCGCCAATTCACGGAAACGGGCAGCACCCGCACCCGGTCGCGCACCGCCAGCAAAGTTCGGCTGAAAGCGAGGTCCGTGTGGTAATCGGGCATGAACCAGCGGACGTGGGGCGTATGCACCACGAAGATAACGGCGGCGCGGTGCCCCGTTTCCACGAGTTCCGCCAGTTCAAGCAGGTGCTTGCGGCCCCGCGCGGTGACGGCGTCGGGAAACATGGCCACGCCGTTGCCGAAGAGGGTGCAGGACTTTACCTCAACGTAGATATCGCCACGGCTGTCGTGCAGGAGGAAGTCGAAGCGGCTGCGGCCCACGGGCGCCTCGGCACGGACGATCCCGGCCCCTTTCAAAGGGGCGATGCGGCCCCGCTCCAGGAGGTGGCGGGCCACGGCGTTGTTCACGTGGGTGTGGAGGAAAACGGGTGCGCCGTCCCGCTCGACGGCGAGGACGGTGTAGCGCGTTTTTCGATCCTTTGGGCCGTTCGCCTTTGTGAGGAAGAGGGTGGCACGGGGCAGGAGCAGTTCCCACATGCGGCCCGGGTTGGGCATGAAGGCCTCGACAAGGCCCAATTCCCTGGTGTCGCAGCGCACGAGAAAGCGGTTGGGTCGGGTGACAAAGCGGGCGCGGAAGACCGGTCCGAAGTTCAGCGCTTGAGCCGTCATCACGGCCGGTTACATCCGCTCGGGCGCTTCGATGCCCAGGATATGCAGCGCGTTTTTCAGGGTTTGCAGCGTGGCCTTGCAGATTTGCAGCCGCGCCTCGACCAGGGCCGGGGTCTCGGCTTTAAGCACGGGGCAGTCGTGATAGAAGGTCGTGAAGAGATGCGCCACGTCGAGGGCATGGACGGCAATGGTGGAACAGGAGCGCTGTTGCAGCGCCCCGGCCACCACGTTGGGGAAGTTGGCCAGGGCGGTGAGGAGCGCCCATTCCGCCGTCGAGCCGGCGGGAAAATCTTCGGGAACCACGGCGGAAACCTCGCCGCCATACTTGCGGAGAATGGAATTGATCCGGGCGCAGGAGTATTGCACGTAGGGGCCGGTGTCGCCACTGAAGGAAAGGGCCTGGTCCATGTCGAAGATGACGTTCTTGTTGGGTGTCACGCGGAGCACGGCGAAGCGGATGGCCGCCACGGCCACCTGCTCGGCGATGGCCTGCTGTTCCCCGGGCGGCAAATCCCTGCATTGTTCCGCGACCCGCTCGCGGGCAAGCTCGGACGCCTGGTCCAGGAAGTCGGAAAGGAGGACCACCTTCCCCTTACGGGTGGACATTTTGCCGTCCTTGAGCAGGATGTAGGAGTAGTACACGGATTCCGGGGCGGGGTGATCCATGGCGCCGAGAATCAGCGCAAGCTGTTGCGCGTAGAGTTTGTGGTCCTCGCCCAGAACCATGAGGTTCATGTCCGCGCCCAGTTCCTGCTTGTCCATGGCATAGGCCAGGTCGCGGAAGCCATACATGGAACTGCCGTTGGCCCGCATGAGCACGAAGTAGCGCCCCTCTTCCCGGGGGTAGCCCAGCTTGGAGAGGTCCACCACGAGCCGCTGCTTTTCATCGGTAAAGACCGCGTCCCTGGCGCGCAAAGCTTCGAGGAGCCGTTCCTGGCGGGGATCGCGCACATACTTGGATTCGCGGTCGAAAACATCATAGGTGGCGCCCAGGCGTGCGAGCACGGCGAGTTGGCCCTCCAGGCAAAGGTCGGTCACCGCCCGGAATCGCGCCCGCGTGTCCGGGTCGCCTTCCTCCATCTTCGCCAGGAGGGCATAGCCCTCCGCGGCGAAGGCCTCGTCTTCCCTGGCACGCTCGTTGGCTTCCACGTAGGCGTCGAGCACGCCGTCGAAATCGAGATTCTGAAGTTGGTCCGCAATAAGCACAAGCAGCCCGATTTGACGGCCCATGTCGTTGACGTAGTAATGAACTTCCACCTCGTGGGCCTCGAAGCGCAGCAGCCGGGCGAGGCTGTCGCCGATCATGGCATTCCGGGCCCGGCCCACGTGGGGGCTGGCGTTGGGATTGATGCTGGTATGTTCCAGCACCACGCGCTTGCCCGCGCCGCTCCGGTTTGAGCCGAAGGCGTCTCCCCCGGAAAGCACGGCGGAGACAATCCGGCGCGCGAAGGCCGCCCGGTCGAGCCGCAGGTTGAGGTAGGGACCGGCCGCCTCGGCGGCGCTTACCTCGGGTCCGAAGGACACCTTTTTCGCCGCCTGGGCGGCAATTTTCGCGGGCGCGTTTTTCAGCTTGCGTGCCACGGGGAACATGGGAATGGTCACATCGCCCAGGTCGAGATTCGGCGGAGGCGTAAAGGTGATATCGTTGGCATCCAATTCTGGGAAGGCCTGCAGGACAGGCGCTACTAGGCTTTCAAAGGGATTCACGGGGCGGCTCCATGGGGTGTGATGCCGGGAAGGCGTGGAAAGTATCGAAAAGAAGGAAGGAAATTATATAATACCGGCGGTGTCCAGTGACAGCGACGGCGCCAAACGGAAACCGGCAAACGCTGTTTCGGGGTCTCATTACGTCCCATGAGTCTCATGGCCCCCATAAAGCATTCAAGCAGAAATGGAGAAAGCAACCATGACCCATGTTCGCGCCATTACGAGCCGGCGTTGTCCCGCCAAGGGCGAAACGACCCTCATTGAGACCCTGATCATCACGGTGATGAGCATCCTTTTCCGGGATTGGGACAATTTCCCCGCCGTGATCCAGTCGTTGTCTCAGTTTTACGCGAAAACGCCCGGCTAATTCCCCTCCGGTTTGACGGCGAAATCCTTGTCCGACATCTCGACGGCCCGCTGTTCCAGGTCTATTTTGTATTGCTCGGCTTCGGAGAGGTAGCGTTGTTCGACGCGAATGAGGTGAAAGCCGTGGCTTGAGACCACCACGTCGCTCACCTCGCCGATGGGCGCGTTCCACACATACTGCTCGAAAGCGTCGTCAAAGATACCTTTGGGCTCAAACCCCAGATCGCCGCCGCGGGCCGCGCTGAGGGGGTCCTCGGAATACTCCTTGGCCAGCTTCTTGAAGCTTTCGCCGTTCATAATGCGTTTACGCAGGTCCGTAATCAGGTCGAGTGCGCGTTTCCGGTCGGTCGGATCGCCCCTGTCATAAGTGATAAGGATGTGACGTGCCCGAACCTGGGTGCCCATGGGCACTTGCCGGGCCGTGATGGCCAATATCACCACCATGGCGAGGATGGCCACGCCAATCCCTGCCCAAACCAGTTTGGTGCGATCCCGAACCTCTTCCCCGGAGCCCGTCTCCGCGGTCATAATCATTCCTCCTTGTGATTATATGGACAAAAGCATGTTGAAGTAGTTTGCATAAAAACTGATGACGATATAGCCTATCGCGCTGGCGGCGAAGAGCATCAGTACGGGAAATAGTATCTTCATGGCCAGGGTGATCGCCTGCCTTGCTTCGGCCAGGTGATATTCCGCGACCTTCATGAGAGACTTCTCAAGCTCGCCGGACTCCTCGCCCACGGTGATCATCTCCCGCGCCGTGGGCGTGAGGCACTTCACGTTGGAAAAAGCCTGTACCAGCGTGGACCCATTGGCGATGTGCGGCGCGGCTTGCAGGATGTCCCGTTGAAGATAGGGATTGACCATCACCGACGCGGAGGCCTGGATGCAGTGATTGATATTCATGCCGCTGCCGATAAGCAGCGAAAGGGTGCGGAAAAAGCGGGCCAGCGCCAGCCGCACGGTAACGCGACTCACCGGCCAAACGTGGGTGATGGCCCATCCCCAGACCCACTTCAGCCACCCCAGCCGGTGCAGAATAAAGGCGATTACGGCCAGCAGCGCAACCACGGCCAGCGCCTTGAGTTGGAGCCCGGCGTAAGCGCGAAAAAGGCTCTCCCAGTCAAAGCGCTGTGCATTAAGGTTGAGCTTCCCCATCAGGGTAGATACGAAGCTTCCCACGAACCAGGCGAAGGTCAGCAGGAAGGCGGGATAGGACACCGAGACGATGAAGGCCCGCCGCATGCGCAGGCTGTCCTCGAAATACTGGGCCAGGTCACGAAGCATGATGTCCAGTCGGCCGCCTTGCTCGCCCGCGTTGAGTAGCGTAGTGAAAAAGGGCATCAAGTGTTTGCCCTGCGCCCGGGCGGCGCTGGACAGCGTGTTGCCCCGCTTGATATCCGCCGCCATCTCGGTCAGGACTTGACGGGTATGTTTGGACCCGCTGTTCTCCCCCGCGAGTTCCAGGCCGCGGACAATGGGGATCCCCGCCTGGTAGCTTGTGGCCAGTTGCCGGCACAAGGGTACCATCTCTTTGGTTGAAATACGGGATGACAGAATGCCCATTTGGCGGATACCTTCTTGCAGTGCCGTGATTGTAGCAAACCCCGGGACCTTTCGCTACTTGGGAGGCATTGCCGTGTGCGAGTCATGAACGAAATGGCGGATCCTTCACCCTCCCATTCCCCATGTCACTTCGAACCTTGGCGGGACGCATGCCCCTACCCGACGGGGCGGTGCGGGCGGGGTAAGGGAACGATCGTGCCGCGGAGAGATGGCGATGGTTTCTCGTTCCCATGCTCTGCATGGGAACGGTCCAGCCCTCGAACCACGGTTTCGTCTGTTTGCGTGAGCATGTAGTCGGGGCTACAATAGGCGGCCCGTGACCATGTATGGGCGGTCCCCGCATGAAGGTTCCGTGCGGGGGATGGGTTTGGGTGACGTAACATGTTCCATTACAGAGGGAGAAACCGTAATGGCCAAGACACTGAAAATCGGGATTATCGGCTGTGGCGCCATTGCCGAACACCTGCATGTCCCCGAGTACAAGGCTTGTCCGCAGGCGAAACTGGTGGCTTTCTGCGATATTATCAGCGCGAAGGCCAAGGCCCTGGCGGCACGTTTCGCGCCGGATGCGAAGGTCTACACCGATTACAAGGCCATGCTGAAGGACGCCGATCTGGATGCCGTGTCGGTGTGCATGCCCAACTACCTCCACGGCCCCGTCAGTATCGACGCCGCCAACTCGGGCCGCCATGTCTTTGTTGAAAAGCCCATGGCGACGAGCCTCGCGGAAGCGAAGAAGATGATTGCCGCGGCGAAGAAGAACGGCGTGACCCTCATGGTGGATCAGAGCCAACGCCTGTTTCCGGTCCATGTGAAGGCGAAAGAAGTGCTGGACAGCGGCATCATGGGCAAGGTGCTTCACCTGACCGCCATGTTCGGCCACTCGGGCCCCGAGAACTGGAGTCCCACGGGCAAGTGGTTCTTCAAGAAAAAAGAGGCCCGGTTCGGGGCCATGGCCGATTTGGGCGTCCATAAGGCCGACCTGATCCGCCATCTCACGGGCAAGGAGGTGAAGCAGGTCACCGCCATCTACGATACGCTGGAGAAGAAGCGTACCGACGTGGAAGACAACTTCGCCTCCACGCTGATCTTCGACGACGGCACCATGGGATCCCTGGCGGCATCGTGGACGGTGAAGGGCCTTGAGGCGAATTACATGTACCTCCATTGCACCAACGGAACGCTCCAGATCAGCGTGAATCCGGAGAAGCCGCTGGTGGCCGCGCTGGTCAACCCGGAATGCCAGATTGCTTTCGACATCCCCAAGCCCCCCACGAATGAAGAAGGTGGCTGGGGACTCGACGTGGCAGGTGCCTTCGTCCGCGCCGCGCTCGGGCTGGAGAAACCCTTCTGCCCCGGCGAAGAAGGCATGAAATCTCTCGCCGTCATTCTCGCCTGCGAGGAGGCCGCACAGACCGGCCGCGTGGTCAAGGTGAAGGCCTGAATGTTTTAGCGCCCCCCCGGGACGGGTCGTGATCTGTCCCCGGGGGGCAGGCCCAATATGGGGCCGCGAAGCACTGGCAGTCGAGTTGCCCCTGGCGCCCGGAGGTCAGCGGAAAACGGGGCGGTCTCCACGTCACCGTTTAAGGGGCGGAATGTCCCGGTCAGTCATGCGGACCATGTCGTTCTCAATTGACGGCGCGACATGGCGCAGTCACGGAGATACAAGTTGATCAAGGACTGATAGGGAATGCCCTTTTCGGAGGACATTGCTTTGAAGTATTCGATGATATCCGGGTCCAGCCGAAGGGTGATTTGCTTCTTCAGTTTCTTGGCGTACGGGTTTGCCCGCGATTTCATGTTGGAAAGGTCGTATTCCTTTTTCACTGTATTGGCCTCCGATAGTTTTTGGATTCGGACTTCGTTGCTTTACGAGCTGAAATAATTCGGATGACTCCCTCGCGCTCTCGAAAACAGTGGCAAACCAGGAGCAAACGAAAGCGATCACTTCTCCCCAGGAGCAAGAAGCGATCTTCCGCCTTGGAGTGGGACTTGTCGAAGAATTCCCGTGCAAATTCGTCAAAAAAAACCGACTTTGCCTTTTCAAACGAGACACCGTGTTTTTTCAGGTTTGCCCGGGCTTTCCTCTTGTCCCATGCGAATGTCAAAGGGGCCATAACTACAATGTACCTACAACAGGGCGCTTTCGTCAAGTTATTTCATCTCCCCGGACCTTGTTGTCCTGAACGTGACTTCGCACCCGGGATTCCATGAATGTGTGGCGCGGGTACTAGCGGATGTGCTTCGTCGTTGGTTGGTGAGGAATCTCGGTTGGGATTTTTCACAGACGGAGTGCTGGGCTTGCCCGAATGCCGGGTGGGTCTTTACTATGTAGCATGTCCGCGCCCGGTGGATCCCTGTTGTTTCCAACGGCAGGCTTGTTGGAGGTTCGTGGCTAGGGAACCGTGTTGCAGGCAGTATGAAGTCTCCCGGGAGAATGTCGAGAATGACAACAACCATCCAGGTGGCGCTCGGTGAGCGCGCCTACCCTATCCACCTAGGCGAAGGCACGTTGGCGTTGCTGCCGGAAATGCTGGCAGGCCTGTCGCGCAAGACGGTCATTGGACTGGTGACGGACAGCAACGTGGGCCCCCTTTATGCGGAGCGCGTGACGGCGTTGCTGGGAGAGGCGGGCCTCCGCTCCGTGGTCCATACCCTGCCGGCCGGGGAGGCGCAGAAACGGCTGGCGCGGATAGAAGAAATCTGCGGCGCTTTTCTCGAAGGCGGCCTGGACCGGTCGAGCGTGGTCATTGCCCTGGGGGGCGGCGTGGTGGGCGACGTGGCGGGCTATGCGGCGGCCTCGTTCATGCGCGGCATTCCTTTCCTCCAGGTCCCGACCACCATCGTGGCGCAGGTCGATTCGAGCGTGGGGGGCAAGACGGCCGTCAATCACCCCCTCGGCAAGAACACCATCGGTGCGTTCCACCAGCCCCGGGGCGTCATCATCGACATGACGCTCCTGAAGACCCTGCCGCTTCGCGAGTTGCGCGCCGGACTGGCCGAGGCCCTCAAGCACGGCGTCATCGCCGACGAAGCGCTCTTCGCCTTCATGGAAGAGCACGCCCCGGCCATCCTCGACCTGGACCTCCCGGCCCTGGAAACCCCCGTGCGGCGGTCGTGCGAGATCAAGTCGGCCATCGTGGCCGAGGACGAAAAAGAGCACGGCCTCCGGGCCAATCTCAACTACGGGCACACCTTCGGCCACGCCATCGAGTCGGTGACGGAATACAAGCGCTTCCTTCACGGCGAGGCCATCGCCCTGGGCATGTGCGCGGCGGGAACGCTGGCGCGGAACCTGGGCCTGGTGGACGCGGCCTTCGTGGCGCGCCAGCGGGCGTGTTTCGAGGCCTACGGACTCCCGGTAACATGGAAGGAGTTGCCGGTGGAGGATTGCCTCGTGGCCATGCGCAAGGACAAGAAGGTTCGGGCGGGTACCATGAAGTTCGTGGTGGCCACGAGCATGGGCGCCGTGGTACAACGGACGGACATTACCGAGGACCAGGCGCGGGCGGCCTTTGACGCCGTGCGCGCGGGCACCTGAGGACACCACCATGGCCTTTGGCGGCGAGAATGCGGAAAGCTATTACGACGAAGGGCTGACGGCGAGCATGAAGGGCGATGTGGCCCGGGCGATCACCTTCTTCGAGCAGGCCATCCGGCTGGACAATACGCTCGTGGCGGCCTATCACCAGTTGGGCCGGTGCCACATCCGGTTGGGCGACCCGGCGAAGGCCGTGACCCTGCTTCAACAGGTGGTGCGGGCCCGTCCCCGCCAGGTGCCGCCCAAGCTCGACCTGGCCCAGGCCCTGCTGGACCAGGGGCAAACCGAAAAGGCCCGCGATATTTATGCGCAGGTGCTCGATCTCAAGGCCGGGGACGCCCGCGCGAAGCTTGGCCTGGCGCAGTGCGCCTTTGCCGCGGCCAACTGGGAGGTGGCGGTCAACATCGCCCGAACGGTGGCCGATGAGAGCGGCGGCTTCGCCGCCCTCTATCTGCTGGGCCGGGCGGCCAGGTTCGCGGGACAGGAGGAGCTTGCGAACACCAGCCTCAAGCGGGCGGATCTGCTCCTGGAGCGACAGATCGAGTCCACGCCCATGCAGCCCGAGGCCCACTACCTGCGCGGCGAAGTCTGCGTGGGGCAAGACAAGTTGGCCGATGCCCTGGAACACTACCGCGCCGCGGAGGAGCGGGCCGACGCGGGCAAGGTCTACCTGGCCTACGGCGAGCGCTTCGGGAAGCTGGATATCCTGATGAAGCGGGCCCTGTGCCTTAAGAAACTGGGCCGCGACGAGGCCGCCCGGGAACTGGCGGATCAGATTTTGAAAGAGAACCCGGATTATGCCTCGCGCCATCTGCTGGAGGAATGGTGAGGGCGGGTGGGTCTTCCTGGCCCACCATCAACATTGGTTGGAGGCAGGTTCGTTTTGTCGCCAAGGCTGCGGCCTGGTGGGCCAAGGCCCACCCCACGGGATCCGTGGCCGAACATGACGCAGAGGAGATCACGGCGTGAGCGACTTTAACATGCAACTGGTGCGGGAGTTTTTTGAACTGCGCCTTTTCCATGTGCTCACCCACTGGCAGCACGAGGGACTGTTGCCGCGCACGGCCGACACCATGTCGCTCCTTTTCGTCGAACATACGAGCCCCGAGGCGGGCCGGACGCCGGACTTCGTGCTGGGCGCCGGCGAGGTGCCCCTCGTTCATCGCGCGGTGGTGGAGGTGCGTGCCTGGCATGCCGACCGCTTTTACGCGTCGGTTATCGAGAACAGCCATGCCCTCTCCCATGGCCCGGACAGCGAGACGCGGCAGTTGGGCCGGGCGGTGTTCGGCCATGACGACTTTACGAGCATCCTGGTGCTTTCCGAGTTACCCGCTTCCACCGCGCCCCGCGCCAAGGCGGTCCAACTGCTTCGAGACCGGGGTATCGGCCACATCATCGAGTTTCCCACGTTGCTGCGTGACATGGTGGAGCGCGTCGGCGCCCATGGTAATTACGCCCCCTCCCAAAGCCTTCAGACCATGCGGATTCTGAAACGCTACAACCTGATTCGTCGCCAGCAGTTGGAGTTTGCCTTCCCCGCGGAGACTCCGGCCGGCGGTAAGCCGGTTGTCGTTCATGGCCGGCCCGACCCCGGGGAGGAAGAGAACGAATGAGGGCGGTGGTTTCCATGGGACGGATGGCGCCGGGATGAGCAGCCCGTGTAAACGGTTGGCAGTCGCGTTGAATGCGGCAACCGTGTTGCCGTTGTTTCGGCGTGGGTGATCGGGTGTCAATCATGCTTCCCCGTAATCAACCAGGGAGATTCATAGGGCGTGTTTTTTCTGTCCTCCCTTTCCGTGCTTTGTTCCTGCATGATGGTTTCCGCCGCGCCGCAGGTGCTTGAGGCGACCGATTTCGGGCTGGTGGCCGATGGCGCCACGGATGACGGGCCGGCGATCCAGCGGTTGCTCAATGCCGCCGGCGCGGCCCAGGGTCCGGTCACGCTCCGCTTCCCGGAAGGCAGGACGGTCTATGTGAAGACCCTGCCGGCGCGCTATCTCTTTCCCTGGAAGGGCGTGTCGGATCGTACCTTGGACGGCGGCGGCTGCACCTTTCTCCTCGACCCGTGGTTGCGGTTCATGGACCTTTCGGAATCGCGCAACATCACGGTCCGCAATATCAAGGTGGACTTCTCGCCCCTTCCCTTCGCCGACGGCGTTGTCACGGCGGTCAACCGGGCAGATGGTTACCTGGATGTGCGTTTGGCGGACTACGTGAAAGAGGCCCCCACCGGTGGTCCCACGGGGGAGGACGGGGAACAGGCCTTCTTTGCCATGCTCTGGCATGACGGCCCTTACACCCCGGTCAGCCGTCACTGCTGGACGAAGCGCATGGAGCCCCGCGGCGACGGCCGCACGGTGCGCCTTTTTCCGGCGGAGAACTTTCGGGCCTATGGGCTCATCGTGCCGGGCGCCTGGTGGATCAGCCTGCCCGTACCCGGTATCGCCCACCGCTACGGTCCCGGCCCCTGTTTCCGGATCATGGACAACGACACGGTGACTTTCGAGGACGTGGAATTGTGGTCGGCGCCGTGGTTTGCCTTCGGCGTTTCGCGGAACCGGGGCGACATCACTTTCCGCCGGGTGTGTATCCGCCCCAAACCGGGCACGGACCGGCGCATGTCGGTGTGGCGCGACGGCTTCCATGTGAAGGGCAACCGGGGCGGGCTCCTTTGGGAAGACTGTATCTTCGCGGGTATGAACGATGACGCCTTCAACATTTCAACCCATTCAAGCGTGGTGCGTGAAATCATTGACCCGGCCCATATCGAGGTACGCCAGAAGTTTCCCCTCCTTCCCATCCCGTGGGAGGAAGGGGCGACGCTGGTGGCGGTGGATGAAGCGGCGCGGCGCATCCTCGGTACGGCGAAAGTGCTCCACGTCGAAACCGGTCCGTCGCCCCCGCCCATCCAGGGCAAACCCGCGGCACCCCGCGCCACCCTTACCCTGGACCGGCCCATCGCGGGTCTTGCCAAAGACACCATGGTGTGGGACCCCGCGCAGTGCAACCCCGATACCACCCTGCGCCGCTGCCGCATCGATATGAGTTGCCGCATGCAGTCGCCGATACGTATCGAGGAATGCGAAGTCAACGGATTGTTGTGGTTCTATAGCGAACAGGTGGAAGGCGGTTTTCCCCATCACGTCGTCATCCGTGACTCCATTCTCCGGCGTGGCCGGGGCAACCCGGTGAATACGGTTGTTTTCTCCGGCGCGCCGGATGGCGATGCCGCGGACGCCGGCGCCCGGCCCCGTGCGATTCACCAGGTGACCATCGAAAACAACGAAATATGGGGCGGCCTCGCCGTCCATGGGGTGGAAGGGCTCACGTTGACGGGAAACCGCTTTCTTGAGGAAAACGCCCCCGCCGTGGTGGCGGGATGTTACGATACGGACATCCGCGACAACACCATGATCACGGGTGAACTCATGGTCACGTCCCCCCAGGCCCGGGCAGGGAGAAGATGACATGCTTTTCGGAATGGCCTTATTGCTGAGCACCGCCCATTGCGCGGTCGTGGATGGCCCGGCGGTATTTCACGTGAAGGATTTCGGCGCGGCACCCAATGGTCCGGGGGATGCCGGGCCCGCCATACGCGCCGCCATCGCGGCGGCCATGGAAGTTGATGGCCCGGCCGTGGTTCGGCTGGATGCCGGGGCGTACCGCGTGGGCATGGCGCGGGGTGAAACCAACGCCCTGCCCATACGGAAGGCGAAGCAACTTACCGTCCAGGGTGTTGGCAAGGAGACGTGTATCCTGATCACCGAGCCTTCGGCGGGCGGTTTTTTCCTGGAAAACTGCGTGGACATCTCGTTGAAAGATCTGCGTATCGACTACGACCCCCTGCCTTTTACCCAGGGTACGGTGGCCGCCGTGGCTGAAGGGGGCCAATGGTTTGAGCTGCGGTGTGATGAGGGCTATCTCGCGCCGGACGCGCCTTGCTTTAGCGCGGCGCAGGCGCCCTGGGGGCTGGTGGTGTCGGAGGTTCCGCAAGGGGGCGAGCGCTTCGGCCCCATCCCCGTCTGGACGGACACCTGGAAAATGGTCGATGAAGGGCGTTGGCGCTGTACCCTGAAAGCGGGAAAGACCCTGGCGAACACGGGGATGCGTCCCGGTGCGCGTTTCGTGTACATGGCCCGGCGCTATTTCGCTTCCGCGGTCATGTCGGTCACTTCCCGAAAGGTCACCATGGAGGGAATAAGCATCAACGCCTCTCCCGCAACGGCCTCTATCTGGGTAAAGAACGAAAACGTGACCATCCGGGGACTTCTCGTCGAGCGGCCGTCCGGTTCCGGGCGGCTCCTCTCCACCAATGCCGATGGTATCCACAACCTCGGCAACCGGGGTACGCTTTTTATCGAGGACTGCTCCTTCGAGGCCATGGCCGACGATGCCATTAATATCCACGCCCGCGCGGCGGTGGCCTTGGAGCAGCATGCGCCGAATCGCCTGCTGGTCCATACCGGCGGTACGACGACATTTCGCGCGGGCGATCACATACAGATCTATGATCCCGAGGAAGGCCGCGTGCGGGCCGAACGGATTGAGGTGATGGAGGCGGAAGAAAAGGAAAAGGGCCTCCTGTTGACGTTCGAAGCGCCGGTTGAAACGGTGGTGACAGGCACGAGTTTCAGGAATGCCGACCATGTGTTCAACCTCGACGCCTGCGGGGCCGGGGCCGTTATCCGAGGCTGTACCTTCGGTCTACACCGGGGCCGGGGTATTCTCGTGAAAACCATCGGGTGCCGTATCGAGAACAATGTCTTTCGCAATCGCGAGGGCTGGGGCGTCGCCATCCACCAGTTACAGGATTGGGGCGAAGGCCCGGCCGCGCAGGACCTGCTTATCCGAAACAACCGCTTCGAGGGCATGGGCACGGGGGGCGCTCCCTTCATTGATATTCGCCCGTCCAACCGGGCCAATGCCCCGGCCGGGGGCAGGCCCGTGCGCAACGTGCGCATCGAGGAGAACCGGATGATTCGTCCCCATCGCGGTGTTTTGCGGGCCTGGGCCGTGCAGGGGCTGACCTTCTCCGGAAATACGATTGAGGACGCGCCCGCTTCGGCCTTCCCGCTGATTCATCTCTTCGAGGGGGGCGGTTTCGTGGTGCGGGGTTGCCAAATTGGCAGCTAAGAGTCGAGCGAGGATGCCGCCATCCGTGTTGAGAAAGGCGTGGATCCCGGTTCACAAGGCATTGTCATGGAAGAGGTTACCTTCTCCATGCCGAGCGCCACCCCCCTGCTGGATGACCGCCGAAAGGGGTTGTAAGCCCTTCCCGCTGCCAGGATGACAGAGGGGGTTCGTCGGGTTGACACGACGGCGTGACTGTGTTACCATTTGCGCGTGTTAGCACTCACTGGAATGGAGTGCTAACACGCGGGCGGCTCTTTGGCTTCCCGATGAATGGGTGGATAAACCCGGTGGATTTCCGGCGGAACTACAAGGAGAGTAATGTCATGGCCAAGCAGATTCTTTTTGGTCAGGATGCACGTATGGCCCTGTTGAGCGGGGTGGACCAATTGGCCGATTCGGTCAAGGCCACCCTCGGCCCCAAGGGACGTAACGTGCTGATTGATAAGTCTTTCGGTGCTCCGAAGATCACGAAAGACGGCGTCACGGTGGCCAAGGAAGTGGACCTGGACAAGCCCTTCGACAACATGGGCGCCCGCATGATCCGCGAGGCCGCCAGTAAAACAGCTGATGATGCCGGCGACGGCACCACGACCGCGACGGTGCTGGCCCAGGCGATGATCCGGGAAGGGCTGAAGCAGGTTACCTCGGGGGCGAACCCCATGCACCTGAAACGGGGCATGGACAAGGCCGTCTCGGCGGCCATTGAGGCGGTCCAGTCGGCCAGCAAGAAGATTAAAAACAAGGAAGAGATCAAGCAGGTGGCGACTATCTCCGCCAATGGCGACGCGGCCATTGGCGAGATTATCAGCGACGCCATCGAACAGGTGGGCGATGACGGCGTGATCACCATCGAGGAAGGCAAGAGCCTGACCAGCGAAGTGGAGATCGTGGACGGCATGCAGTTCGACCGCGGTTATATTTCTCCCCACATGGTGACGAACCACGAGAACATGACCGCTTTGCTCGAAGACTGTTATGTTCTGTGCAATGAGAAGAAGATCTCCAGCATCCAGGAAATGCTGCCGTTGCTCCAGGCCGTCGCCCAGTCGGGCAAGCCCCTGCTGATCATCGCCGAGGATATCGAGAGCGAGGCCCTGGCCACCCTGGTGGTCAACAGCCTTCGCGGCGTCCTCAAGGTGGTTGCCGTGAAGGCGCCCGCCTTCGGCGACCGGCGGAAGGAGATCCTCCGCGACATCGCCACGGTGACGGGCGCCGAGTACATCTCCGAGGACCTGGGCACGAAGCTGGAGAGCGTCGAGCTGAAACAGCTCGGGCGGGCCAAGCGCATCGAGATCACCAAGGACAATACGACCATCGTCGAAGGGGCCGGGAAGAAGAAGGACATCCTGGGCCGGTGCGAACAGATTCGCCGCGCCATTGAAGCGACCACATCGGACTATGATCGCGAGAAGCTTCAGGAACGTCTGGCGAAGCTGGCGGGCGGCGTGGCCGTGGTGCGTATCGGCGCCGCCACCGAGGTGGAGTTGAAGGAAAAGAAGGACCGGGCCGACGATGCCCTGAGCGCGACGCGCGCGGCTATTGAAGAAGGTGTCGTGGCCGGCGGTGGTGTCGCCCTGGTGCGCGCCGCGAAAAAGGTGGCGGCCCTTAAGCTCGAAGGCGATGAGGGGCTGGGCGTCGGTATTGTTCTTCACGCCATGACCATGCCCCTTTCCTATATTGCCAGGAACGCCGGCCTGGAAGGTCCGGTCGTGGTGAGCGACGTGAAAAAGGCCAAGGGCAATACCGGCCTGAACGCCGCCACGGGTGAATTGGTGGACCTGGTACAGGCGGGCATCATCGATCCCGCCAAGGTCATCCGTTGTGCTTTGCAGAACGCGGTGAGTGCCGCCACCATGATCATCACCACCGAATGCCTGGTGACCGACATTCCCGAACCGCCCGTACCGGCGCCCGCCGGTGGCGCGCCCGGCGGCATGGGCGGTATGGGCGGCATGGGCGGTATGGGGGGAATGGGGGGAATGGGCGGCATGATGTAGCCTTTCCCGCGTTCCCGACCTTTCCGCGCCGGCCTCACCCGAGACCGGCGCGTTTTCTTTCTTCCCCGCGCCCTGTATGATGGGTCGCGAGAAACTTAGAGGGTGTTTGCAAAGGCCCTATGCCTTTGGGAGGGGTAACCTTTTGCTCATGAGGTTTATCATGGCGATGAGCACCATGGCTTCGCTGTTCTCGGTCAATTGCTCATAGTCCTTTGAGAGCCTTCGGTATCTGCCG
>JAJRTN010000182.1 GCA_024278275.1 Candidatus Hydrogenedentota bacterium | reverse complement strand
TCGCCGCGAACCCTGGTCGTGGTTGTGAGATACCGAAGCGGTATGGAATTACTGTCCGATGGGGGTGCTGGTCGCGTCGGCGGCGGCGCCCACGGCGTAGCGAATCACGCCCGTGGCGTCCGTGAAGAAGCCCTTGCCGCCGGTTACGTCCATGGTGGACGGGTCGGCGTTGGCCGTAAAGCTCTGCACCGTACCGCCCAGGGTGAAGTCATAGCCGCTCTTGGTCACACCCCAATCGCCGTCCAGGTAAGCCGGCGTGGCACCCGTGAGGTCGGCGAAATCGATGGTGTACTGGTAGTTGGCCGCATGGTAGGCCACTTCGGCCCCCACGATGGTGCGCAGGTTACCGATGGCCGACGATTCGTTCGACTGCATCCGGGAACGGAGCAGGTTCGGAATCGCGATGGCCGCGATAATCGCAATAATCGCCACAACAATCATCAGCTCGATCAGGGTGAAACCAGTCTTCTTTTTCATAATCGTTCCTCCTCAAGGGTTCGTGTTTCTTCCGGGACTCGGCTACGCAGCCTTGGCCGGATGCTTGTTTCAACGCTTGCCGGGGTTAGAGCAACCGCCGTGCCAAAAACCACAAAGGGGCTGATCGGTGGGGGAAATCCGTGAATACTCAGCAAAAATGGTATCCTGTGGGGCGCCGTACACGATCTTTTGCCACGAAACAGCACCTGTTTTTGTAGCACCGTGACATTTTTTGTCACCCCACCAAAGATCACACCAGTGCTTCATTCGCCCGCCCTTCGTGCCCTATCGCCGCCCGCCCGGGTACTGGAATGCTTCCGGTCAACGTTCGAAACGACAGGCGGGGGATGTGTAAGGCGTCAAGCCCATTTTCGCCGGGCGGGAGGATAATACGCCCCCTTTGGACGGTTGCTTGGCGTTCAGGGGCTGTCCCCAGGTTCATCCCCCGGTGGGGCGGGTACCGTCACCGTGGGAACCATGGGACGAATGGGTTCCTGCCGTGATCGGCTTGCCATGTCGAGGAAGATGGCCCCCAGGATGATCAGCATCAGCACCGCGGTGACCACCCCGCACACAATGAACATGCGGGGCAGCGGATCGCGGGCGTTTCGGGGTTCCCTGGGAGAAGTTGTTTCATTCATCTTCACGATCCATCCGTGTCATTCGCCGTGTCGCCTCGATTCTCTTCTCTCGGTATATCAAAGGCAACCGGCGGCGGTACCACGCCCAAGCCCGTAAACTCACGCACGATGGCGTCGGCCTCGCGCCGGCCCAGGCGCATGGCGGTCTCGGGATCCGAATCGCCCTGGTGAACCGGGGGGTCCTCTCGCCGCATGTAGAGTGTTTGCGTGGGGAAGGCGAATTCGATGTTCAGCCGCTTTGCCAGCCGCACGATATCCAGCAACAGGCGGTGCCGTTCACGCAGTTCGGTGCTCCAATCGGGCGTTTCGACAAAGCAGTAGAGCAGGATATCCAGCGACGAGGCCTCGAACTGGTTCAGGTAGCAGTGGTAATAGTCCTTCCGCGTGTAGGGATGGTCCCGGATAAGTTGGCGTATCCCCTCGCAGAAGGCTTCTATCTTTTCCGGCGGCGTGTCGTAGGCCACGGAGATCATGGTCTTGATCCGCCGGTAGCGACGGGCGCCCATGTTGTCCAGCGCCTGGGTGGTGATGCTGGAATTGGGCACGGTGATCAGGGAATTGTAAAAGGTTCGGATCTTGGTGCTCCGCAGCCCCACCGATTCGACACTTCCATCGATATTGCCCACGGTTACCCAGTCGCCGATCTGGAAGGGCCGGTCGAGAAGAATGGTGAGCGACCCGAAAAGATTGGCCACCACGTCCTTCGCGGCCAGGGCGAAAGCCAAGCCGCCCAGCCCCAGGCCGGCGAGAATGCTGCCCAATTCCTCCTGGTTTCGATGGGCCACAATGAGTACCGCCATCAGGATGGCGAATATCTTGAGACTTTTCGTGATGATCGGTACCAGCAAATCGTCGAACTTACTGTCCGTCCCGGCCGCGCGCTCTTCCAGGTAGCTTCCCACGATGTCGATCAGGCGGAAGGCCGTCCAGGCCGCGCCTATGGCGGTGACCACGAGGGCCGCGCTCTTGAGCCAATCCAACACATTGGCGGGAAGGAGCAGGAAAGTCAGCGCTACGAACCACACCCACGCCATGAGCGTAATCCGAATAGGCCGCAGAAAGTCCCGCACCAGCTTCGTGTTCAGGGCATAGTGGGCACGGCGGAAGTACCCCCTGATGATGGAACTCAGGAGCAAGGTGGCAATGCGGCTGAGGAGCATCCCCGCGAAGACGATTATGAACAGGCCGATCCACTGGTAATTCTGAAGGTATAGGCCGCGCTGGGAAAAGAAGGGGGGCGCGTTGTCCACCATCCAGTCCCGCAACCGGATGCCAAAGGAAACGGTTTCATTGCGGGCGCGCACCCCCTGGGCAAGGGCCTGGGCCCGGTTGCTTTCATAAAGACTGGTGACGTTTTCTTCCGAAAGGGTTTCCTTCGAGAATTTCCACGCCTTCGTTCCCCTTTCCTCGTCTTCCACCAGCGCGAGAACGATCCGGCCGAAAGGTTTTTTCAGAAAAACGAAGTCGCCCTCGTGTTCCAGGGGCAGTTCCGTCTCTTGGACACGCCGAAAACGATCCAGGAAACTCTTGAGCTGTTGGGCGCGCACCGGCCCCACTTCGCCGCGAACCGCGGCGCTTACCTCCGAGAGATCCAGTGCCCGAAGCGCGTCCGCCCGGGTCATGCCGTGGGTGCCGTTCATGCCGTGGAGAAAGGTCATGAAGGCCGCGCGCGGCGACTCCAGCCCCGTCTCGAATACTTCATCGTCACCCCGGTCCGGCGTCGACGTGGCTTCGGCGAGGGTGGCCTCGTACTTTTTCAACGCCTCGTCCGTCAGGGACTCCGTGTGGAAGCGCCAATAAGTGGGCACGGGATTCCCGGCACTGAGATCGTACTTCCGGAGCTTGAACCGAAGCTTGACGTCGCCCCGGCCCAGTTCCACGGTGAGATCCCGCTTCCCCATGCCTTCCGGGTCGTCGGGAATGTCCTCGGGCGCGAAGACCAGTTGCTTGAGAATAGCGTAGAGCCGGTGCGCTGTGCGCGGTCCCGCGTTGGCGGGCAGCTTCTCCAGGAAGAGGCAGTTCAAAGCGTCTTGCAGCCGGACCTCCTCCCCCGCCTCCAGGTCGCTCATGGCGGTGAGAAAGCTCTGCACCGTGGCACGGGGCGTGCTCAGATCGGCGCCCGGGGAGGCGGGGGAACGGGGGGCGTCCGGCGTTTGCCCCCAAACCGCGAGCGCAAGGGAAACAAGCAGGCAGGCCATCGGGAGGCGCTTCATGGAATGGTCGTGTCTCAAGGCAATAGGAGTCCGTCGTTGAATCATCGTAAATCGGCACCGCCCGCAAGCCATGCCGGGGCACCCGTCAATGCGAGCGGATTATAGCATCAGCGGGCCGGCTCAGATCTTGGATCCGTGGGTGAGAAAGGAACCGAAAGCATCCTCCGTATTGACGAAGCCGTGCTCCTCTCCGTCCACCCGGTAATGGGTGCCTCGCGACTGGTGGTTTCGCCAGGCGGCATGCGCCACGATCCAGGCCGCCTGCGAGGCGTTCCGCAACCCGATCAGGCCATCCGTCAGGCGATTGGTCCGGTAGAACTCGTCGATATCTTCCCGCAGGTGGTTTAATTCCCGCAACGCGCGCCCGAGCCGGGGGGTGCTTCGCGACAGGCCGACATAGAGCCACATGATGTCCTGCACGGTGTGAACATCCCGGAGGATCAGCACGGGGTCCGGAACCTGGTCATCCTTGGCGCTGGTCCAGGGCGGCACCGCATAGCGGGCCTTGTCCGGTTTCGGCGGCAAGGCCCGGATGTGCTCCGCGGCCCGGTGCCCCCACACCAGTCCTTCGAGCAGGGACGTGCTGGCCAGGCGGTTGGCGCCATGCAGTCCGGTGCAACTGACTTCCCCCACCGCGTAAAGATCTTCGATGGTGGTCCTGCCCTTTTCATCCACCATCACGCCGCCGCAGGTGTAATGGGCGGCCGGCACCACGGGAATGGGTTCCGACGTGATGTCGAGTCCCACCTCCAGGCACTTGGCATGAATGGTGGGAAAGCGTTCGCGGATGTACTCCGGCCCCATTTCGCCCGTCATATCCAGCAGCACGTGAGGATAACCATGGGTCAGCATTTCATGGTGTATGGCGCGGGCCACCACGTCCCTCGGAGCCAGATCGCCCCATTTCGGGTCATAGGTTTTCATGAAACTTCGGCCGTCCGGCGTATATAGGCGGGCGCCTTCGCCACGAACCGCTTCCGAAATCAGAAAGTTCCGCGCGCCCGCCACCGCTAGGGTCGTCGGATGAAATTGGATGTATTCCGCATTGGCGATCCGCGCGCCGGCCCGGTAGGCCATGGCAAGGCCGTCTCCGCGCGCGCCCGGCGGGTTCGTGGTGTTCCGGTAGATACGGCCCACGCCGCCGGTGGCCAGGATGGTGGCCCCGGCGAGAACGGTCTCCACTTCCCCGCTGGCCTGGTCCAGCAGGTAGGCCCCCAGGCATCGCGTGGGATCATACTTGGCCAAGGGGTCTTCCACATGATGGGTCGTTGTAATCAGGTCAACCGCCGTGGCGCCGGTTCGCAAGGTCACGTTGGGCAACTGGGCCAGCCGGACGAGCAACGCCTCCTCAATGGCGCGGCCCGTCGCGTCCCCCACGTGTAGAATACGCCGTGTCGAGTGGCCTCCCTCCTTGGTGAACGACAGGGCCCCGCTTTCATCCAGGTCGAACGACACCCCGGCCTCTCCAATGAGTATTTCATCAACCAACCGGCTTCCATCGCCGGCGAGAATCCGTGCCGCACGGGTGAGACTCGCACCGGCCCCCGCCGCAAGAATGTCCTGGACGGTCCGCGCCACCGAGTCATCGGGGCCTCGCGCCACGATGCCTCCCTGGGCATAACGCGTATTGCACTCGCTGGGATCCTGGGTCCGGGTAACCACGACAATCTGGCGCTGCCCATCCCGGGCCAGGCGCAACGCCGCCGTCGCGCCGCCAATGCCACAACCGATGATAAGGACATCCACCTCTATCGCCATGGTGTGCCGTTCCAGCCTCGTGAGGTCGGGTTGGTTGCCGTTGCGTACGCCCCACGCGGCCTTTACGGGCATGCACGGCACCTGGAGAAGTCCGGGAAACAGCCGTTGGCAAGCGCGGCGTACAATACTATGGAGTATCGTGTATTACGGAACGGATTTCAAGTGGATGGGCTAACCAAAGTGCTTGATCAGGAAATCGAGATCAAGATTGGGATAGACCGGGAAACGGTCGAGGAGGGCCCTGGTCCGTGTGCTGGCTTCTTCTTTCGCCTTGGCGTCCAATACGTACAGGCGCTTGCTGGGTTTTCCGGCGTTCTTGCCGGACGCTAGGATGGCGGGCTTCGTGTTAGATAACACGAGCTTGATGATGGCGGCGATCTCCTTCATCTCTTCGGCGCCCATGCCGAGGGTCGTCATGGCCGGGGTACCCAGGCGCATGCCGCTGGTGATGAGCGGGCCGTTGGGGTCGAAGGGCAGGGAGTTGGAGTTCAAGGTAATGCCGCATTCAAGTACGGCGGAAGCGCCCTGCTTGCCCGTGAGCCCGCAACTCTTGGGCACGTCGATCAGCATGAGGTGGTTGTCCGTGCCGCCGGTGCAGACCGTGAGGCCTTCGTCGATAAGGGCCTGGGCCAACACCTTCGCGTTTTCCACAATCTTCCGGGCGTAGGTCTTGAATTCCGGTTGATTGGCTTCCGTGAGTGCCACGGCCTTGGCCGCCATGATGTGCGGCAGGGGACCGCCGATGACCAGGGGGCAACCCTTGTCCACGTAGGGGGCAAATTCCTTCGTGGACAACACCATGCCGCCCCGGGGGCCACGCAGCGTCTTGTGCGTGGTCGTGGTGACGATGTGGGCGTGCTCGACGGGGTTGGCATCGCCCGCGAACACGCCCCCGGCCACGAGGCCCGCGAAGTGCGCCATGTCCACCATGAACACCGCCCCCACCTGGTCGGCGATGGCGCGCATACGGCGGAAGTCGATGAGACGCGGATAGGCGCTGTAACCCGCCAACAAAATGAGGGGTTTCAGTTCAAGGGCCTGGCGCTCGATGTCGTCATAGTCTATGAACCCCGTTTCCGGGTTCACTGAATAGGTGTAGGCATCGAACATCTTGGCGGAAAGGTTCTGCCGGTAGCCGTGGGTGAGATGGCCGCCCGAGTAATAATCCATGCCGAGAAGCCGCTGGTTGCCCAGCTCTCGGCGCAGTTGGTCCCAGTCTTCCCGCGCCAGCTTCGACGGATCCCGCGTGCCCAACGCTTCCAGCGCGGGCACCTGGACCCTCGCGGTGAGGATGGCCCAGTAGGCGATCATGTTGGCGTCGGCGCCGCTGTGCGGTTGGACATAGGCATGGTCGGCGCCGAAGAGCCGGCAGGCCTGCTCGCAGGCATACGCCTCGATGGCGTCCACATTGTCGCAGCCCTCGTAGAAACGCTGCCCCGGGAAGCCCTCGGCGTACTTGTCCGTCAACAGGTTACCCATGGCCAACTGGGTGGCGGTGGAGCAGTAGTTCTCGCTGGCGATGAGCTTCAGATAGCTTCGCTGGTCGGCCAGTTCCCGCACGATGGACTTCGCCGCCAATGGGGCCGTGGCCGCCACCGTACTCAGGTTGGCGATATAGCCCAGCAATGCGGGATCGATGTCCTGGGGGGGCGTTTTCTCCAGATACGCGGCAACAGCGCTATTCATCATGGGTGTAATCCTCTTGAGGGTGGGCGGCCGTCCCGGATTCCATGGGGGACGGGCAACGAGATGGCTCAACGGGGCAGGCGTCAGTCTTCACCGTCGATGGTGCCGACCTGGATGTTCAGTTCCTCGCGGTTTTGAACGCGGACGACCTTCCCGTCGGTAAACCAGACCACGCGGTCACTGGCGGCAAGCATCTTGTGATCATGGGTGGCGGTAATGATGGTGACGCCCTGTTCCTCCTTCATCTGCGTGAGGAGGGCGATGATCTCCTGACCGGTCTTGAGGTCGAGGTTACCTGTCGGCTCGTCGGCCAGGATAATGGCGGGGTCGTTGGCCAGGGATCGGGCGATGGCCACGCGCTGCTGCTGGCCGCCGGACATCTCGATGGGCCGGTGGGTGAGACGGTCGCCGAGCCCCACTTTCTTGAGCAGCTCCGCCGCCTTGTCGCGGCACTCATCGCTGCTTTTCCCCGCGAAAACCATGGGGAGTGAAACGTTCTCGATGGCGTTCATCACGGGGATGAGGTTGAAGGTCTGAAAAATATAGCCGATCTTCCGGCAGCGCAGCCAGGCCAGTTCATACACGTCAAGCTGCGACACGTCCACCTCGTCGATGTAGACCTCGCCGGACGTGGGCTTGTCGAGGCCGCCCACCATGTTGAAGAAGGTGCTTTTGCCGGATCCCGACGGCCCCATGATGCTCACGTACTCGCCGGCGCTGATCGAGGTGGTTACGCCTTGCAGGGCATGGACCTCTTCGGTGCCCATGTAGTAGGTCTTCACCACGTCATGGGTGCGAACGATTTCTCTGGTGACTGCCATGTTGACTAGACCTCCACGCGCATCGCGTCGACCGGTTTCATCCGGGCCGCGGCGACGGTCGGGTAAATGGACGCAAGAACGGTAAGAACGGTACCGCCCAGGATGGCGGCGGGCACGCCGGCTCCGAAACCCACGAGGACCACCCTCCACCCCAGCAAGCCGAACTCCAGGGTCATGCCCACTTGCAGGAGGGTGAGAATGAATCCCAGCAGGGCGCCGATGGTACTGCCTACCAATCCGATCAGCACGCTTTCTATGATGAAAAGCTGCACCACGAAGCCGTCCAGGGCGCCCAGGCACTTGAGGGTCCCAATCTCGCGGTAACGCTCCGTAACGCTCATGTACATGGTGTTGGTTACGCCCACGAAAGCGAGGGAACCGGAGAGAATAAGGAGCCAGATCATCCGGTCCCGCTGCTTGATTGCCGCATCTTCATCGGTGAGTACAAGCCCCGCCCGCTGCATGACCGCGCGGGTGTGAACATCCTCGTTCTTGCGCAACTCGGTAAGCATGCGCTGATAGGTCAGGGTAATCACGAAGAAGGAGACCACCACGGCGATACTGATGAAGACCAGCATGTAGCGGCCGCGCCGATTGCGCAGGTTCTGAACGCACATATCCCACGCCTTGCGGAGGGGCACCTTTTCAAGGCGCTTCTCCGACCGGTCGCCGCCGAATATGGATTCTTGTACTTGGCTCATACGTTCCTCGCTAGAAGGGCAGCTGCCGCGTGCATTGCGCGATGAGGGCCAGGGCCACGGCGGTCATGCCGGAAAGTCCCATGCCGCAGGCGAAACCCGCCGCCACCACGGGCACGTACCGGCCCCACTTCTCGATCCCGAATTTCCGGGTAAAGTAATACTTGCCGGCGAGGGCGCCTGCCATCAGGGCCAAACCCAGGTGCAGGGGCTGGCCCGTGCCGCCCACAAGACCGTAGAAAAAAATGACCGGCAGTTTGAAAAGACTCAAAAAGCCATAGACCAGCAAACCGCCGATGCCCACGCCGCCGATGACATAGGGCTTGATCGCCTGAATGAGCAGCGAGGCCTCGCCCGCTTCCCGAGGCGCGTTGGCGGTGTAGATGAGATAGGCGTTGCGCGCCTGTACCGGCCACATGCGGGCGGCGAAGGGAAACTGGTCGGAGGGCACCTGGTTGAGGTTCCAGAAAAACCACCAGAAAAGGAAACTGCATACCAGCACGATGGGAAACATGGCCAATTCAGCCTTGATCACGGACGTGAACTTCGTGCGCGTCAATTCAAGGGTGCGAAACTGCTGCGCCGCCGCGCCCACGTCATAGAGCGGAATCGGCGCGAACCAGATGTCCACGTTGGGATACTTGCTCGCCACGAAGACCGTCTCGCGCAGGTACGGCATGACCAGGCCCGTGCCGGTGAGGCCGATGAGTCGCGCGGAAATATAGGAGTTAATGGGCGACCAGATGAACCCGAAGATCATGAACACCCACACCGGGAACCCCGGCACGAGCGTGTGGGCTATCCATATGTAGCCGCAGGTGGCCAGGAAGAAGCTGAGAAAAGCCAGCCAAGTGGGAAAATCGCCCCGTTCCCTGCTGGGGCGGCGGTAAGGCGGCGCGTTCGGTTCGTCGGCGTGTTCCGCGTCTTCCGCGGCGATTCGCGCGGCCCGCTCCTCTTTGGAGGTATTCAACTGCCGAATGGTGGACTTCACCAGGTAACCCATGCCGATGGCCGCCACGGCCAGCGCGATGCCGATGGTCACGCTGATGTACAGGTCGAGGTTCAGGATCATCTGGTTGACCAGGAGGCCGCTGCCGGGCTTCCAGTTCGGAAAGAAGCCATAGGTTGCCAAGATCGGGTTCGCCACGAAATTGGTGATCAGCACCGCGCTGAACGTACCCATGACCAGGCGGAAAGGCAGGATCATGCCCGCGATAAAGATGCCCGCGTCGAAACTGATGGACAGCAAACTCGCGGGAAGGAAGCCTTCAACCCGCGAGGTCAAGTCGATGAAGGGGATGGGCAAGAGCATGATGGGCTTGGTCATGAAAAGACCGCTGCACACGGGAATCATGATGTAAAGCGCGCCGAACACGATGCCCAGCGTGGCGCCCACGCTGAAAACATTCCACCGCCACGATTGCTTGCCCGTTTGCATACCTGCATCGTCCCGATCCGTGGACTCGGCCAGGGCCGTCGCGCCCTGCGCGGCGATGGGAGCCAGCGGAAAAGGCAGACGCTCATGGTCGGAGGTGGCCCGGAAAAGCAGGTAACCCAGCCCGAACCAGGCCATGCGCCCGAAGAGATAACCTATACAGATGAGGACAATGGGCGACAGGAATCTCTGGAAACCCTCGACGCCGGGCACAACCCACCAATCGGGATGCCACAGGTTACGGTCGAGGAGGGCGGCCGAATCGGCGGAAGGCGCGACCCACGCCGGGATCTCGGGGGCGATGATTTCCGTCTGCGGAGACTGGATAAGATACTGGTTCCAAATGCACGCGGCGAAAGGGCCTCCGGAAAGCGCCAGGTGCATCAGGGTGACCGCCGCCACGGAGGACGCCACGTAAAAAAGAATAAAGACTTCCTGCCGTTTCAGGTGGGCGAAACTGCGCCGTGCCATTTCGGCGAAAAGAATGATGGTCACCCATTCCGCCGCGGGGCCGAGCGACGCGCCGGCCACCAGTCCCAGGTACACCGAGCCCGGCATCATGATCACGGCTACGAACAACGCGCCCAGGATGGTCCGGCTGGAGAAACCGTCCTCGTAGGGCCCCCGCTCAAGGGTCTTGTCCGCAAAGGCAACGGCATACTCTTTCGCGAACTGGTCGTTCTCTGATTCGTATTTCTTCTTGTCCGCGTTAGCCAAGGGTCGGATCCTCAGAAATGGTTCGCTGTCCGAACAGGCGCTCGGCCTTATCCATGTATTTCTCGTGGTCTTCCGGCGTGAGAATGCGCCACATCAGGAGCTGCTTGCGCACGGCCATGATGAACCAGGGCGTGAGACGCCGCCAGTTCTGCTGGTCCCCACTGTGCCGGGTGGCCGTGAGGTGATACTGGAACACGCCACGATCCTCGCGGAACACGATGCGCAATGCCGCATCGTGGCTGATACCCAGGTCGAAGGGCGCCAGCCAGGCCCGGAAGTGCAAGACGGGCGCGGGTTGCCCGGCCACTTCACCCATGCCGGCCTTCAAGTCGTCCACGGCCAGACGACCGACCGAAACACCCTGCACGCTGTCCAGGTATTCTTCCATGTACGCCTGCATGGCAAAGACGCTTCCGGGCGTGGCGACGAAGGGAAGGAACAGACTGATGCTGTCCCCCGTCGCCTCGTCGTCGCCATCCTCAAAATCATCGAAGCGCTTGCGTTGCTCGGGAATGGCCGACAGAAAGGCCTGGCGCGCGGGGTAGATGGTGGAAATCAGCACGATGCCCATGGTCATCAGGGTGACGATAACCGTCGTACTCGCGGAGTAGTTCAGGCTCAGGCCGGAAAGAAGCCCCGTCGTAAGCAGCCCTTTCGAAATGGCCTGGCCCAGCAGGTAACCGACGGACGCGCCGATGATGGCGTACACCCCGGACTCGGCCAGGAAAAGGGAGGCCACGTTCTTGGGGGAAAGGCCGACGGAGTTGTATACGAAGATCTCGCGGCGCCGTTCATAGACCGAGCCGAGCATGGTGCCCAGTACCATGATGAAGCCCAGGATGAGCGGAATGATGATCTGCGCGGCGCCGGTCATGCGGCTGCGATTCATGGAGGCGAACAGGGTAACCGTGCCTTCTTCGCTTGCCAGAATGGTCAGGTTCGAGCGGCGGGCGTACTCTTCCGCTTCCCCGCCGGGGGTTACATCCGGGCCGGAGAGAATGGCCACGCTGCGGATGGTGCCACCCAGGCTCCGGCAAAACTTGAAGGGTACAAACACGTTCCGGTCCGTGGGCCAATGGACGTACTCTTTCAGCGTGTCCACATCCTGGACGGTTTCCGAGGCCGCGTCATTGAGCAACTGCTGCTGGAAGTTCACCGGCGTCAGCGGCTCACCGTCAATGTCGCGCAGTTCGTCAAACTTCTTGCCGTCCAGAATCCCCACCAAAGGCAGTTCCTGGCCGAAGACACGGATCAGCGTTCCCAAGTCGTCTTTGCCCAGCCCCAGGTTCTCGGCCACGTGCTCGGGCAATATGATGGACTTCTCGTCCGGGTCCTTAAACCACCGGCCCGCCACGAGCGTCGAAGCCACATCGGTGATCTTGACCTCATCCGGCTCCAGGCCGATCAGCGACACGGCCGTGAAGGTGCCCTTGGAATCCATGGTCTTTTCTCTGGCCGCGTCCGCTTTATCGTCCACCGTGAGAAGATCAACCTGCGAAAGGTTTCCCGCGTAGTCGGAAAAATACCAGGCCCGACCGGCCAGGACATTTCCCTTGGGCCCCCCGTGGACTTCGTCCAGGAAACTGCGGCGGAGCGAATCATAGAGGGGGTTCGGCATGGGGTTCCAGTGGGGATCACGCGTGAGCAGTCCGCGGTACACCGGCTTGCCGTCGGGATGCTTGAGCCGGGAAATGCTCACTTCCGGCACCACGGAGGTGAACGACAACAGGGTGAAGGTGACCAGCACGATGGTGGTGCCCGTCAGCCAGGCCCGCTGCGGGCGGCGCCGGATATTGGCGATGCCCAGGTCAATGGCGCGAATGGCCACGTTGCTCACCGCCACGCTGTCCTCGTGCGTGCCGGTCGCCGCCTGTTTGCGCTCCTGAAGCAGGGCGTCGAACTTGCCGAGAATCAACAGGCTCACCGACACGGCGAGGGAGAGGATGATGAAAGCCAGGAGCACCAGCAGCGGGGTCATGGTGAAGCGGAAGGCCGGGTGAATCATGGCCAGACCGATGAAACTGATGCTGAAAACCACCAACATGCCGATGATACGGCCCTTGATGGTACCGCTCGCGAACACGAGGCGTTCCAGGCAGTAGGAAAAGGGCAGGAGCAACAGCAGGTAGAAGAGTACGCCCTTGATCATGTTGTTGGCCGTGCCCAGCAACTCGTTGTAAACACTGCTTTCGAGCGCCCAGCCCCGCTCCGCCTTGGTGCGGTAGGTGGCGTAATCCCGGTTTTCAAGGGCTTCTTTCGCCTCTGCCAGCAACCGGGTGGCCTCACCGTGCAGTTCCGTCACGCGCGGGTTGGTGACGCCGTTCGACTCAAACTGGTTGATGCGATAGTCGTCGAGCCACAGCATGTTTTGCGCGCCCTGCAACACCCACGAGGGCACGGTCTCCAGGTCGCTGAGCACATACCCCTTGCCGATGGGGTCTTCCGGGGAGTTGTTCAGCAGCACGAGCCGTTTTTCGCGCAGGCCAAAGCCCAGGGTCAGCCGTACCACCAGCGTCGGATCGGCCCAGACGCTCATGCAATTCTCTTCCGGGTCCCCCCAGGCCACGTCAATCTTGCTGACCCCCCACTGGTAGGGCGGACTCTCCGTGGAAGCGTCCAGGATCTGAAGGTCGGTCAGGGAATTGAAACCGCGCGGCTCCAGCAATCCGTAAAGCGTGATGGGCTTGCAGGGGAAGTTCACCAGGTTGAGATACTGGTCTTCCTTCATAATGCCCGTGGCGAAGGGATACTCGCCGGGACGCGCCTGGTCCACCGCGAACATGATGCTGCCGTCGGCCGCCACATCCCTGGCCTCCTGCCCGCCCTTGCGCAGGATGCGAAGATACTCGCGGCGCGCCTCGGGATTGGCATCGAGGAAGTCCCGGGTGGCGATGCCGTAAGACTCCGCCTCCACCTTGCGGAACTGGGCATTGGCGGTGACATCGATGAGTCCGTCGAAGACATAATTGCCGTCATCGTCCGAAATCACCACGGGCATGCCGCGCGTACCCATGAGGTACTTGTCCGCGCGGTAGGTCTTGAGGGCGACCACCGCATGGGCCAACGCGCGGTTCGGCGTGTAGTCCTTCTCCTGGTTCAGCCAGACCGTGCGCCCCTGCACTCGCCCCATCTTGTACTCGAGATCGCCGCTGATGAACGGCCCGCGCCAATAGGCGAAGGCCAGCATCAGCTTGGCGAGGCCGGGCCGCTGCCCTTCCTTGTAGGTAAGCTGCTGTTCCAGCAGGTCAAAATCAAGACGGTCGACACGATCCTCCGGCGTATCCACCAGGGGCCGGTCGTCATTGATGGTGCCCAGTGTGACCGCCGGAATGCCGGCCAACGTAGGGATTTCGCTCTCGAAGGTTGACTGGTAAGGGAAGTAGGTCCACCAACCGCGACCGAGGGTAAGGTTGATACAATCAACGAAAGGCGTTTTCGTGTGAACCGAGTACCGCGATTCCTCGTCATAATCGGTCATGTGATCCCGCGCGTACTTGTCCAGCTTCAGACCCAGTTCGGCAAACTTGGGCCGCAGTAAATGCTCATACTGCTGGCGGAAGCGGCCCATGGCGAACAGCCCCATCCGATGGGAACGGCTGGAAAGGTCCAGGCCAATCATCAAACTGGGCTCGCCCATCCGGGCGAGCAGGGAATCCGCGTCTTCCGCCGCCCAGCCATGGCGCAACCCGTCGGAGAGTTTCCGCGTGAAATGGGTGATGCCGCCGAGGGCCTGTCCGTGAGCGCCCGTGAAAAGAAGGTAGATGGGGCGGGTGGGCGCTTCACCCAGGTTCTTGATGTAACGGGCCAGTTCGAGAAGGGTCGCCGCCCCGCAGGCCTGCTCGGCCCCCGGCGCAAGGTCCGGCACCACGCTGATGCTGTCGTAATAGGTATGGAAAATAACGGGCTTCAGGTCTTCCGGCGTGGAATCGGGCAGGGGATTCCCCCCCGTGAGCCTGACAAAGATATTTCGCGCCGTAACATTCCGCCACTCCATGTCGCATTGCAGGTTGGCCTGCGCGCCCTTCTTGGCGGCATAGGCATCCAGCGCGGCCAAATGCCCGGTTTCGATGTAAAAACGCGGGATATTAGCGGGCACGGTGAGGAATTTCTTGCGCGCCTGGTTGCCCGTGCTGTCCGGATTCGCCCGGAAAATGACCGCCTTGCCGCCAAACTCCTGGATGCTCAGCCATTCGGCCTCGCTCTTGGAGTCCATCACCACGATGGATCCGCGAATGGCCTTGCCCGCCAAGTCCGCGTCGGTGCCCCGGCCCACGTCCACAATCGGCCCCGTCAGTCCCTCGGGCGGTGTCTGACTCGTGCGGACCAGGTTGGGCCACAGGGGATGCAACGGGATCTCGGGGGCCTTCGGTCCCGTGCCCAGGCGAAGCACGGCGCGCGTAACCACCGGCACGGCCACGTCGAAAGACTGCACTTCATAATCGGAGACGCCCAGCCGCTCCATTTCGCCGGTAATAAACCGGAAAGCGTCCTCGGCTCCCGCCGACCCCGACATGCGGGACGGATAGCGCGTCAGGCGCTGAATATAGTTGCGGATATTGTCAATACGAAGGTCATCGTCCAAACCCACTTTGGGAATGTCGATGACAAGCTTGGTGGGGCGTCCGGTCCACCAGGCGCCCGCCACGGTGACCGCGATAATCACCACGGCCAGGAAGGTCCATGTCAGCCTGGACCCTATAGACTCTTTTCTTGACATCGAAGCGCCGTCCCCGTGGAAGGAGACGGTCCCTCATGGGCCGTCCCACTGCCTGGTTCACGTATGATTGCTAGTATATGCGCTGGGGGCGGCGTGCGCTATCCCCAGAAGCGGTACACGGTAACCCCCACGATGTCGCCGTAAATCAACCAGAGACTGCCGACCACGAACTCGCCCATGACCAGTCCGATAAAGAAAGGCATGGCCTTGCGGTACAGTTGAGCGCCACCGTAACGGATAATCAGGGCCTTGACCAGCCAGCCCAGGAACATGCAGAACCAGAGTTTCCCCATGGACCACGACGTGGAGGTCGCGTAACCCACCGGGTGCCAGAGCCACCAGGTGAAACGCATGCGCATGCCGCCGAGCAGAATGGAGAATCCAAAACCGACCACCACCGCCAGGGTGGCCGCTATCTTCGGTCGCTGGGGGAAAGACAGCCACGCCGCCATCTTGTTCCACGCCTCGGCCGAGAAAGCGTCACCCGCGGGCCGGCCGCTGTACCCATGGACCGTCAGCAGGTGCAGCAACGCCCAAAACGCCGCCAGAATACCCACGACAATGGCCACCAGCATGGCGTACATCATGGACCGGCTGGTCAAGCGCGTGAGTTGGGCCAGTTTGAACCCTTCCATGCTGTGCGCCGAGAAGTGCGCCCGGTACGCCCGGTTGAACCAGAAGAACATGGTGAAAGCGGCCACGTTGTTATACCCCAGGCCGTGCGTGCCCAACGCGTTGTGAATCACCGCGTCGGGCCCCATGTTGTGCAGATCGTGGGCCGGAGGCCCCAACTCCGCGCGCATGCGCGCAATGGCAATCGAGTAGAGGAAAAAGATAATGAAGAAGGCGATCATGATCACGATGGAATAGCCAATGCCCGTGACGTTGGCCTGCCCTTCGGGGATGGTGCGCGTAAGCATCACCCCCTCCACGATGAGCACCACGAAACAGGTCAGGAAGATAACCAAGGCGGCCCGGTAGCTCATGGGTTCCGCCGAATCATCGGTGCCCCCCGGCAACCCGAGTATCTTCCGGAAAACGCCTTTCAGGTGCTTGCGGGACAGCCAGATGGCCAGCAGGCCCAGGGCGATGTAGCCTCCCGCGGCCTGCTCGTTGGGAAAGGGAAAACCGGGCAGATCGGTGATGCCGATGGCCGAGGTCAGTACCCGCTGCAACTGGAAAAAGAGGTAGAAAAACCAGCAACTGAAGGCCAGGTCGACCGGCATGAAGAACACCAGGCCAATCACGAAGGGATAGAGATTGATCTCCGTCGCGGCGATGGCGTTCCAGGGGCGCTCGGTGAAATAATCCGCGAAGGTGAACGCCTTGACGATGGGAATGGCCGGCAGGTTGGGGTAGAGATACTGGAAACCGTTGAGAATATCAATGGAAGCCGTAATGCCGAAAGCGATCCAGAACAGCTTATTGGTCAGCAGCGAACGCAGATTCGTCGCAATCAACAGGGGGATCTGGATCACCGGAAAACTGAGCTTCTCCCGTTCCGTCCAGTGCAGACGAAAGAAGATATTGATCGTCAGCAGCGCGCCCATCAGCGCCAGCAGAAAAGTGCCCCAAAACGCCAGCGGCTTCGCCCAGGCCAACAGGATGCCCCAGTCATAAATGGTTGAGTTCCCCACGGCAAGCCCCGTCATGGCCTCACCGGCGCTTGGCGTGCTGTTGCCCAGGTAAGCCCAACTGGGGATGCGGTTCAGAATAACATTCGCCCAGCCATTCTGCGGATTGGCGAAATAGGCGGGATAGCCCAGCATGGGGATCATGATCTGCAAGAGATCATGGCTGCAAAACGTGCTGCCCACCGAGAGCATCATGTAGATGGTCATGAGTTCGCCGGGGGTCAGGGCGTGACGGGGCCACTTGTGTTCAACAACGAGATTGAGAAGGGCCAGGAGGAAAATCACGAACGTGACATGGAAGAAAAGGGAAATGGTGGTGGAATGGCCCGAATACCAGATGAGTTCCGAGGAGACAACCCAGATGGCCATGATGGGCATCAGCGCGCAGGCGATCAATATAGAGCGCAGGGAGACAAACCTTGGCTTCACATCGTCGCCCAATTGACCGGGTGGCGCCATACTCGCCAAAGCAGCGGCCGTGACTTCTTCAGAATTGCTCAATCCCGTGTTCCTTCGGTCACTGACGGCCCCATGGAAGGCGGGCCGGCTATATACTCCTCATCGGCGGGTGAAAAAGCACTCCAGGAGCCTTCGGAATGGACAATCCCCCCGCAAATCTTCCATGCCCAAGTCCCTCCTTGCCCTTTCCCTGCCGGCAAACGGCTCCCACGCCCCCGTGAGCCGTATTCGCTCGTGGCCCGCTGGCGCGGCAAACGGGCCGTTACTCTACCCCACGGTGCTTTGGCCAGTCAAATACGCGATCCGGACCGTGTTCCCTATTGCCCGCGGTCATCCGCGGCCAGCCCGATTCGCTCAAACTGCTCGGCGGGAGCGTGATTCTTGTGCATCAATCGAACGAGGTGCGCCACCATGGACGCCTCCACCGCGGCGTCCTCCAGCGGATGCTCCTGGCCCGGGTCCGTCTTGAGGTCGAAGAGCGTGGTGCCATGTTGCGAGACATTCGGCCAGGCACCCCCCGGCACTTTCAGCGTGGGGCATCCCTTGGTGAAGGGGAAGGCGGGGCCGAGAACAGCCTTTCTCAGACGCTCGACCGGCATGGCGTTGCGCATGAGCTGGGGCATGAGGGTGTATTCGTAACAGGGCTCATTGCCCGGAACCGCGGCCCGCATGTAGACATACCGTCCATCCGTAACGTTCACCTGGCACCCGAACATCCCGAAAAGCGCCGCGTCGCGAACCGTCGTGTCATCGGCAATGGTTTGGGCCAAAGGCACGCCCTCCATGTCCGCCGTGGGCGTCACGCCAAAGTAATCCAGCAGCGTGGGCGCGAGGTCAATGGTCTGCACCAGCGCCTGCCGCCGCTCACCCGCCACGCGGGACCGTGGATCCCAGATAAACAGGGGCGTATTCGCCAACTCCTGGTACCAGGGCGGCATGGCCTTGGCCCACCATCCATGCTCACCCAGGAGGTATCCGTGGTCCGTGTTGACGATCAGCATGGTATCGTCCCACAAGCCCTTTTCGTCCATCATATCCAGCACTTTGCCCAACTGGGCGTCGCACATGCTCAGCAACGCGGCGTACTCGCGCCGGCAATGCTCGACCTGTTCGGGCGTTTCATTGACGGGCCGGTAGGAAGGCCAGTCGAAATGGGGACCGTCATAATCGTGGGCATAGAGCTTGCGGAACTGCTCGTTGGCGAAATACGGCTCGTGGGGATCAAAACACTCTATGTGGAGAAACCACCGGTCGTCGTGGTGGTTGCGCTCGATAAACTCCAGGCCGCGCTTCACCGTGCGCACGGAAGTATGATCCTCCTCCCGCTGCATGAATTCTCGATTGACCCAATAAGGACGGGCCCAATGGCCGAGATGCTCCGGCTCCTCCGGCTCGCGCACCACGCCTTTCCACAGATCGAACTCCTGCCCCCGTTCAATCTCGAAGCTGCTGTACATGGTGTGATAGGTACAACCGCCGTTTTCCCAATAATGGTAATGGTCCGTGGCCAGATGGGTATAGATGCCGCTGTCTCGAAGCATGGCGGGCATGGAATCGTCAAACGGTTCCAACGGTCCCCAGCCCCGATGGAGAAAATTATACCGCCCCGTGTGCAATTCCCGGCGCGCGGGAATGCAACACATGCTCCCGATATAGGCGTTGTCGAAGGTGACCGCGTGCTTCGCCAGGCGCTGGAAATTGGGCGTATGCGTCCAGTCGCAGCCATAGGGCGCAAGCATTCGGCGGTTAAGCGAATCGAACATCAGCATGATGGCCTTCATGGCACCCACTCCTGTCTCGACGTTTCGTTTGCCCTATCCATTCAGGCGCCGCGGGCTTCCTGGAGGACGGCTTTGACCGTCGTCGTCTCCCCCACGGTTCCGATGAAAACACAGTTTCTTCCGGCGGCCTTGGCGGCGTAAAGGCCCCGGTCCGCCGCGGCGACCAGGTCCCCGGGATTCCCATCCGGGGAGGCCTTGATCGCGGCGACGCCCACGCTGATCGATACGCCACGGGGCGGCGCGCCGGTGCCCGTATCAAGCCGGTCGACCATGGTTTCCCGTCGCATGCGCTCCGCCACGGCGACCGCACCCGTGGTATCCGTTCCCGTCAGGACAACCGCGAATTCTTCCCCACCATAACGGGCGAGCAAGTCACCGGACCGGTGGATGGACCGTTCCAGGGCCTTGGCCACCATGCAGAGACAATCATCACCCACCAGATGGCCGTACTGATCATTGTATTGCTTGAAATGATCGATGTCGGCCATGATAACGGCCAGCCACTCCCCATTGCGGGCGGCACGGCGCCACTCCCGTTCGAGTACCTCGTCAAAATGACGGCGGTTGGCAACCCCCGTGAGACCATCGTGGATGGTCATACGGCGGAGCTCTTTCTCCAGACGCTTGCGCTCGGTCACATCCTGCAAGGCCACCTGAACCCCCATTTCCCCCTCGATCAGCATGCAGCCGCACCGCGCCTCCACGTCCACCACGCCACCATCCAGGCGAACCAGGCTGGCTTCAACGGCGTCCCACGTGCCGCCCTGCCGTTCCACGCGGTGTAGATGCTCCATGAAGGACGCCTTACACCCCGGAGAAGCGAAGGATTCAATCCCCCGGCCCGCCAACTCGTCGCGTTCAGACGCCCCCAGCAGACGCATGAGACTGGTGTTGAAATAGACCATGCGGCCACCGGTCTGCACGGCAATGGCATCGGGGCACAGTTCCACAAAGGTGCGGTAACGCACCTCGCTCTCCTGCCGCTCCTCCTCCACCTGGTGCCGCTCGGCAATCTCGCGCTCCAGCGCCCGGTTCTTGCGCTGAATCTCTTCCGCCTGCCTGCGGATCACCATCTCGCGCCGTTTGAGTTCACAGAAGAACTTCGCTTTACTGCGCAGGATGACGGGCTCGACGGGTTTGACAAGATAATCCACCGCGCCGGCGGCATAGCCCTCGAAAACCTCCGCGGGGTTTGCACTCGCCCCGGTGATGAAGATGATGGGAATTTCCCGCCGCCCTTCAACCGCCTGGATCTGCCGGGCAACCTCGAAGCCGTCCATTTTCGGCATCTGCACATCCAGAAGCACCAGCGCCAGATCATGGGAAGCGGCCAACTCGATGGCCTCCGCGGCATGGGTGGTCTCAAGGATCTCGACATCCAAATCCTTTAACATGCCGGCATGCAGCAGTAGATTCATCTTCTGATCATCGACCAGAAGAATTTTTTGTTTTTCCGGCTCGCCCATCACCACGGGAAGAGCCTCCTATATTTCCCGGCCGACTCTCCTGAGGGCGCCATGTATCACTTGGTGACCACCCATGACTGGCAGTATAACGAATGTCCTCACAACCCACAAACTTTCAAGTGCCGATGTGCCGATCTGTTCATAACGTTCATGGCCGTCATTGCCAGGGCGCCTCGGGCGACCGTAGTTACCCCGACGCAGCCGAAACCAAGTTTTCGTCACCAGAACGGTGGAGATATGACGGGCGGAAGCGTCCGTTTTTGACGATCCCGCCCGTCTAAGTTTCCTGGTGCGTATGCTATTGCCGTGAGGCCGCCAGGGCCTGCTCCAGGTCGGCGATGATGTCTTCCACGTCTTCAATACCCACGGAGACACGGACAAAATCGGCCGTCACGCCGGCGGCCTTCTGTTCTTCTTCGCTTAGCTGCTGGTGCGTGGTCGTGGCGGGGTGGATGACCAGGGTCTTGGCGTCGAGAATGTTCGCCAGGTGCGAGGCCAGGTCACAGCTATTGATGAACTTCCTGGCGGCTTCCGTGCCGCCCTTGATGCCGAAGCCGAGGATGGCGCCCTGGCCCTTGGGGAGGTATTTCATGGCCCGTTCGTAGTCGGGATGGCTCTCCAGGCCCGGATAGTTCACCCAGGTTACGGCGTCGTGTCCTTCGAGGAATTGGGCCACCTTGAGCGCGTTCTCGCTGTGCCGCGGCACACGCAGGTGCAGGGTTTCCAGGCCCTGGAGGAACAGGAAAGCGTTGAAAGGCGACATGCAGCCTCCCATGTCACGCAACAGGGTGACGCGGGCCTTGAGAATGTAGCTGATATTCCCGATGCCGCTGAAGTGCTCGTAAAACTTCATGCCGTGGTAGCTTTCGCAGGGCTCGGTCAACTCGGGAAACTTCCCGTTATCCCAGTCGAACTTTCCGCTGTCCACGATGACGCCGCCGATGGACGTACCGTGTCCGCCGATGACCTTGGTGGCCGAATGGACCACGATGTCGGCGCCATGATCGATGGGACGGAAGAGCATGGGGGAGGCCACCGTGTTGTCCACCATGAGGGGAATACCGTGGTCATGGGCGATTTTCGCGATGGCATCGAAGTCCACCACGTCGTTGGCGGGATTGCCGATGGTCTCGATGTAGAGAAAGCGCGTGTTTTCGTCGATGGCGGATGCAAAATTGGCCGGGTCGGCGGCATCGACGAAGCGGGCCTCGATGCCAAGGTCCTTGAAGGTATGGGCAAAGAGATTGAAGGTGCCGCCGTAAAGGGTCTGGGAGGACACAAAGTTCTGTCCGCACTTGCAGATATTCAGACAGGCCGTGGTGATGGCGGCGGAACCCGACGCGAATCCCAGCCCCAGCACGCCGCCCTCCAGGGCCGCCACGCGCTTCTCGAACACGTCCACCGTGGGGTTCATGATGCGCGAATAGATATTACCGAACTCTTCGAGTCCGAAGAGCCGCGCCGCGTGTTCCGGATCGTTAAACAGGTAGGACGTGGTCTGGTAGATGGGCACCGCACGGGCCCCCGTGGCGGGGTCCGGCTCCTGTCCCGCGTGGAGGGCCAAGGTGCCCAACTTATAATCATCTGCCATGGTTCTGTTTTCTCCTTCATCTGCGAGGCGGGCCGCCGCGGCCATCGCGCTCAATCGAGGTTTGAGGGTGAAACACGCCGGTCATTGCGTGTGCTTATGTTTGTGTGATGCGTTTGATTAATCCCGTAAGGCGGGCGTCCCGGCCCACCACAACATACACCCGCGCCCAACGGCCTGGTCGCGGAAACACAGGTTTGGTGGGCCAAGGCCCGCCCTGCGGAATTGATTTCACCCCGTTTCGGGCGGGAGCCCGCGCCGGTCAGGTCGCGGGGCCCTGGAAAAGCGGCGTCGAAAGGTAACGCTCTCCGGAATCGGGAAGAATCACGACAATGGTCTTGTCTTCATAGGCGTCTTGCGCGGCGAGACGAAGGGCCACGGCCGCGGCCGCGCCACAACTGATGCCGCAGATGATCCCTTCTTCCCGGGTCAAGCGGCGTGCCGTTTCAAAGGCTTCATCGTCGCTCACGGTTTCAACCCGGTCCACGACGCTCATGTCGAGCACGTCGGGGACGAAACCTGCGCCGATGCCCTGGATTTTGTGTTTTCCCGGGCATCCGCCGGAGAGGACGGGGGAGTTCTCGGGCTCCACCGCGATGCTCTCAATGGCCTTGCCGCGCTCACCCTTGATATAACGGGACGTGCCGGTGATCGTGCCGCCCGTGCCCACGCCCGACACCAGCACATCAATGGTTCCGTCCGTGTCGTCCCAGATTTCGGGGCCCGTGGTCTTGGCGTGAATGGCGGGGTTGGCGGGATTCTTTAATTGCTGGGGCAGGCAGTATTCCGGGTTGGCCGCGGCGATGGCCTCCGCTTCCGCGATGGCGCCCGGCATGCCTTTGTCGCCCGGCGTCAGTACCAGGTCGGCTCCGAAAGCCTTCAACATGCTCCGCCGCTCCAGGCTCATGGTCTCCGGCATGGTCAGGATGAGCTTATAGCCCCGCGCCGCCGCCACGAAGGCCAGCGCGATGCCCGTGTTCCCGGAAGTCGGCTCCACGATGGTGCCACCGGGCTGAAGCGCGCCCCGTTCCTCGGCGTCCCAGATCATGGCGGCCCCGATGCGGCACTTCACCGAGTAGGCCGGGTTGCGCCCCTCCACCTTGCCGTAGACCTTTTCCGACTTCAGACCCTTTGCGAGCCGATGGAGCTTCACCAGCGGCGTTCGGCCAATACTGAAACTGTTGTCGTCATACACGTTCATGGAACGCCTCCCGCGTTGCCCCGGGAAGCGTGGACCCACGCCGCTCACGGCGATGTGTCTTCGCCTTACCCGCAAACAACAGAAAACTTGTCAACTCACAAAACATTCGGATGCTAACACTATGGTCCGCCCATGTCAAACCAACGGCATCAACCAACGGCATCTGCGGCATTTGCGAAATCAGGGAGATCTTTGGAAGGGGAAAGGCGTCGCACCTGGTCATGGATTCCCGCGTTTGCGGGGATGACGGTGGGGCGCGGAACGGACGGCGGTGGCGATGCCTGGTTCCGCCCTGGCCGGGTTAGGGATCTTTTTGCGTGCCATCCCTATGTTGCGGTTCAGCGAGCCGCAGCATAGGGAACCATGAGGCGGTCTCGCCGAAAATCGTCTTACCGCACATGGCACCCAATGGGTGGAAGCATCCCTTGACCGTAGCCTACAATCGAACGAACACGAAAGGATAAACATGTCGTGACTCACCGTGGGAAACATCCTGGCATGCGCGGTTCCCTTTGGGCCTGTCTCGCACCTGTCTGGCGCCTTGCGCGACGAATGACCACGGCCACGCGGTCAGGGGTTGCAGGCACCCATACCAACAACCAAGGAGGTATTACGATGCGATACGGAATCCATTCGCTAATCGCCCTGACCTTGCTCCTGACGCCATTGAGCATGGCGCAACGTGACGGTAAGGCCGATTCCACCGTGGCTCCAGGGACCGCTTTGGTGAAGATCGCCGATGGGTTGAGCTTCGGTGAAGGGCCCGCGGTGGACGGGGAGGGCAACGTCTATTTCTCCGACATCCCGAAGGCGCGTGTCATGAAGTGGAGCCTCAACGGTACGGTGACCACCATCCGGGAAAACTCGGGCCGGGCGAACGGCCTCATGTTCGACCAGGACGGCAACCTGCTCGCCTGCGAGATGGGCGCGCGCCGGCTCTCGAAACGGGCGCCGGACGGCACGGTGACCACCGTGGCGGACCGTTGTGACGGGAAGCGCTTCAACCAGCCGAACGACCTGTGGCTCGATGCACGGGGCGGTATCTACTTCACCGATCCCATCTACGGCCGGGTCGAGGGCCGCGAGGAAGCGGGCGGACGCTTTGTCTACTACATCCGGCCCGGTGGAGAAGTTGTCCGCGCCGCCGGGGGCTTCAGGAATCCCAACGGCATCGTGGGCACGCCCGACGGGAAAACGCTTTACGTGGCCGATCACGGCGGTGACGCCACCTACGCCTTCACCATCGGCGCCGATGGCGCATTGTCCCACCGCCGAAAAATCATCAACCGCGGCTCCGACGGCATGACCCTCGATGCGCGGGGCAACCTCTATCTCACCGGGATGGAAAACGTGGCCGTCTATTCACCAGCGGGCAAACTCTTGCAGACCATCGCCGTGCCGGAGCGGACCACGAATGTCACCTTTGGCGGACAAGCCCGCAAGACCCTTTTCATCACCTGCCCGAAGTCGATGTACGCCGTCCAGATGCCCCTTCGCGGCGCAAAAGCGCCCTGGGAGTAAAGCGCGGGGAGAACGCCCGTTTTCCCCCTTCCCACGGCCCCCGCGGGAAGGCACGTGGCGGGCCTCCCGCCCCCGCCGCCTTACAACCGGTCCCAAATCACGCGGTAAACGCGGACATCCCGGTCTTCGTGGGCCAAAGCCAGCCAGGGATGGCGTTCGGGCTGGAAGGACTGGGCCGCCTCGAAGGGACCGGCAAGGACGTACTTCACGTGATTCGCCCGGACCAGCCAGCGTTTGTGTCCGTCGTCGCCGGCGTTGCCGTAGAAGCGCCCTATTTCACCACTCTTCGGGTAGTAGTAGGGGGAGAGCATGTCGTGGCCCGAAACCACGCGGTTGTGGGTCATGCGGGGAATGAACTGGGCGGTGGCCGGACTGGCCAGCACCACGGCGCCATCCGCCGTGTTTTCCCCGATCCATTGGATGGACCGGTAGAGCGCGTCGGGAAGGTAGTAGCGCCAGGGCGCGGGGGATAGGGGGCGGTGGAGGTCGCGGAAGAAACGGGTGTAAACGTAGACGGAGGAGGGCATGCAGGCCAGTACAAGCAAGCACGCGGCCACCGTGCCGCGCGCCCAATCCCAACGGCATCTTTTCGCCCAACCGTTGAAGGCCGCCACCGGTCCGATGAGAAAAAGCAGCACGGGCGCCACGGTGTAGCAGTAGAACGCCGCCTCGTGACCCGCCACGAAAAAGGGATAAGCGTTCACCAGTATCCACGCGATGAAGAGCCAGAGGCAAAGGAGCAGTGTCGAGGGGCGGGCGGCGCGAAGACGGGCCATGTCGAAGCCCGTGGCCAGGAAGTACCCGAAGAGCGTGGTGGCGGGCAGACCAAGCCAAAGGAGCGTTTCCAGGAGGAACCGGCTCTGCCGCGTCCAGCCGGCCATGCCGAGGGTGTCGTCGTACACCAGCCAGGCGTAGTAGGCGATGGCGGGTAGAAGCATCGCCCCGGCCAGGAGGTAGTTGCCGAAGCGCGCGAGGGAAAAACGCCGTTCCCGCAGACAGAGCAGGACGGGGAAGAACGCGTAGACCAGGCAGGTCTCGGGGATCGGGTAGGGATGCAGCGCGGCCCGGGCCAACGCGGCCAGCCCGCTGTAGATGAAGTAACGCCGTTTCCCGGTCTGCTCGCCGGCCATGAGCAGACCGTACTGAAGCGCGGCGAAAAGGCCGGCGCGGATGAAGTGGGGCTTGTTCACCAGGTAGCCGGGGATGCACACGCCGCGCAGATCGAGGGGCTCGCCCAGGTCGAAGCCCATGGCGCGGGACAGCCCCCACACGATCCAGCCGAAGCCCGCGCCGAGGGTGATCAGTGCAAGGGCGAGTCGGCGCATACGCGCCGATTCGAGACATCGGGCGGCGAGGAAGTAAACGGCGAAACAGTAGCCCAGCACGGAGAGCACGCGCCAGAGGTGAAAAACGCCGATAAGGCCCAGCCCGGTCCGCTTCGCGGTCTTGCCGAAGAGCCACCACTCCAGGTTGAAATAGCTTCGCGGCAGCGGGGCGGGTGAAAACTGGTTGGTCATGAGTTGCTCTTCGCCCTGCACCTGCCGGGCGAACATGAAGTAACCGTTCGCCCCCGGCGTCCCCCGCCCCACGAAGCCCATGAAATGCTCGCCGGGCGGAGTGGTCTGGTAAGCATAAACATAGGGCAGTGATCCCAATACCACGAAAAGCAGCCCCAGCCCCAGGGGGAAGAGGTATTCGCGCCACGAAGGGCGCGATGCGTTCCAGGGTCCGGCCACTACAGGTACCCCAATCCTTCGAGGCGCTCCTCGGTTTCGGTCCGCGGCGCCTCATCCCGCTTGGGCGCCTGTGTTCCGGAATACCCCAGCGCCTCCAGTTTCTCCCGCGTTTCCGGGTCCACCCCGGAGAGATCGCCCCGAGCCTTGAAAGCATCGGGAAGGGGCGTTGGACAGCGCTCGCGGTAGGCCTTCAGAATGGCGCGCAACCTTACCAGTGCTTCGGGGGGCGTCGCGTACACCACGGGGTTACCCTTGGTGTCCGGACCAAGCCGGAGCAGCTCCTCGCCCGCGAGGGGGCCCCACGGGTCGAGAGGCGCCGTTTCGCCCCGGTCGAGGGCATCGCGCCAGGCACCCTGGTTTCGCGCCGCCTCGGACAGGCCTTCGGCGTTCAGTTGTTTCCAATAGGCCAGGTACTGATAGTCGTCGTAAACCACGCTTCGTATCATGGAACGGGTCTGAATCATGAGTTCGGAGATGATCGCTTTATCCCGCGGTATCACCCGCCAGCCCCCGTCCCCCCACGCGAAAAGCGGCGTACCATCAAAATCATCCCGCCCCGGCTCGATATCCGCCAGACGCAGCATGCTCGGCAACACATCCACCAGGGAAACCCACCCGGACTCGCGGCGCGCGGGCAGGTGACCAGGCCACCAGAACAGGAGGGGCACATGGAGGGATTCCGGGTAGAGTTGCCAGGCGTGCTCGACAAAACCGTGATCCAGGAACTCCTCCCCATGATCGGAAGTGAAGATGACGAGCGTGTCGTCCAGGGTGCCGAGTGCGCGCAGTCCGTCGAACAACTGCCGGAGATGATCGTCTACGTAGGCAATTTCACCATCGTAACGGGTGACCATATCCTCGAAACGCGGGTCGCCGGGACCAAAGCCTTCGGCCACCAATTCGGGCAGACGAAGCCGCACGTCCCGGGTTACATTCAGCGGATCGGGATAAAGCGAATCGGCGAATCGGCGGTAGTATGCCTCGGGTGGACCATACGGCCCATGGGGATCGATGAAGTGAAGGTACATGAGGCTGCGTTCCCCGGCGCGCTTCCTGGCAAAAGCGAGCGCCCGTTCCACCAGGCGGGGCGCGATCTGACTGATGCCGTATTTTGTAAAGCACGCCGTTTCCTCGAAGCCCCGGTAGAATTGGGGGTGGTCCAGCATGGGCGAGTTGGAGAAGAGCGCCGTGGCATACCCCTGGCTCCGAAACAGGGTGCCCAAACCCGCCACCGCCGGGTCGGGCCGCGCTTCCCAGCCCGATCCCCAGGGCGTCGCGGAAGGCAGCTTGCCGGTGAACAGGGAAGAAATCGACTCGCCCGTGAATGAGGAATTCGACAGGGCGCGCTCGAAAAGCACGCCTTCCCCGGCAAGCTGATCAATAAAGGGCGAGGTGTTCCGGGGATAGCCATAGACCCCGAGATGATCCGCGCGCAGGGCATCGGACACGATGACAATGACATGACGCGGCGCTCCGGGGGCCTTGCCCCGCCCGCCGCAACCCGAAAGGGACAACAGGACAAGCAGGGGCGAAATCAGAATGCCCTTGATGAAAGGCCGGATACGCATTCCCCAATTATAGGGCGCGGGAGGCCCCGGTGACAACGGGCGAATCCGGGCGAATCCGGCAGCCCCCGCCATCCCGACCCTCTTGCAAGCGGGCAAGGGAGTACGGCCCCCCGCGGACACTTTCCGCCCATGGCAAACCGGGCGAAGGAACGGACAAACGAGCTGACGGCGGCACACCACACCCCTGATGGTGCCATGGGCGAAAACCCATTTTCAGCGAGACCGCCGCGATCCCGTATGGGGAACCCTTTACGACTTTTACAGACCGTCATTCCGGGGGAGCCCAGGCAACCGTGACAATCCGGGCGGAAAAACCTTGGAAATCAAGGATTAGATGGTGGGGATATGGGGCCGGAACCTTCAGGAAATGGGCATTTTTCCCCATAAACATGCCCGACCATAGGCAAAAATGCGCATGGTCTGGCGCGTTTTTCAGCCAATTTGCGGATTCATAATGTCGATCATACTTCTACAATAACACAAGCGTGTTGCTGTGTCGGGAATGCACAGACACGGTGTTGTGAAACTGCCGGGGTGTTCTTGGCGGTGTGTTTGGTGGAGGTTCCTTTAAGTCGCGCCGACAGGCCCGTGTCTGGAACTGAAAACCGCCATTACAGGAAAGGAAGGGTGTTATGCAGCGTTGGAATCGTAGAATAGCCGCCTTGATCGGGCTCTCCGCGTTAGCCGTCATGGTCTCCGGTTGTCCCAGGCCGCCGGTATCGACATTTAAGGACGGATATGTCGGTTCGGCCAAATGTGGCGAATGCCATGAGGAGCAATACAACGAATTCATTTTGAGCGGTCACAGCTACAAGATAAACAAGGTCGTGAACAACCAACCCCCTACCTACCCGTTCCCGTTCCTGGGGACAAAAGCCAATGTGGTGAACGTGCCCAACCCGCCCATCGACTGGGACGGTCGCCAGATTGGCTGGGACGAGATCACCTACGTGATCGGCGGTTACGGCTGGAAGGCCCGCTTCATGGATAGCGAAGGGTATATCATGACCCAGTTCGCGGAAGACGATCCGCAGGGCCGGCAACGAAGCACCCAGTGGAATCCGCCCAGGTTCCCCGGCGATAACCAGCGCTGGGTCCCCTACTCTCACCCGTCCGACGATCAGGCCGCCCTCGGAAAGGCCCGCAAGCCCTATAACTGCGGCAAGTGCCACACCACTGCCTGGGAAGACGCCACACCGGAAGAAATCGCCGATTTCGAAAACAACAAAGAGGCTTTCCAGGACGGTCTTCCGGGCATCCAGGGAACATGGTCCGAGCCGGGCGTCCATTGTGAAGCCTGTCATGGTCCGGGCGCGGCCCATGCAGAGAGCCAACTGGCGGCCGACATCACCATCGAGACGTCCGACGCGCCCGATGACCTGCCCGGCAAACGTTGCGGCGAGTGCCATACCCGTGACGCCAACAACCGGATTCTGGCCAGCGGTGGTTTCATTCGCCATCACGAGCAGTACGACGAACTCCTTGCCAGCCCGCACGCCAACATCAAGTGCGTGACCTGTCACGATCCGCACCAGCCGACGCGCTACGATCCCGAGGCGGGCATCAAGATCGACTGCACCACGTGCCACCCCGACAAATCCGTGGACCGTCCCTCCATGGCCAACCTGGCCTGTATCGACTGTCACATGGGTTCGGCGACCAAGTCCGGCATCGCCTACAACGAACACGAAGGCGATGTGCGGACCCATGTCTTCAAGATCATCACCGACGCCATCGGCGCCGAGGATGAAGGCGGCATGTTCTACAACGATCCCACCGACAACGCCCTCGTCTCCCGCGGGTACCTGACCCTCGACTTCGCCTGTCAGCGTTGCCACAACGGGACCAATGCCAGCGACCAGACCCTGGAGGAACTCTCGGCGGTTGCGCCCCTCATCCACGCCAACAACTGATTGCATGTTTCCACCATTTCTCCGGAAAGCCTCTTGGCCCCGTGCCAAGGGGCTTTCACCTTATTTGAGGCAATTGCGAAATTGAGACGCTTACCCGGATACTTCCCATGGATCCCCGCTTTCGCGGGAATGACAGGGGGGGGATGCCCGTGGGCGGCGCGTGTCCCGCGCCAACAGGGCGCTCCATGGCGCAGTTCCGGGGTGGGCCTTGGCCCACCATGGCCGTTCTTCCAAGGGAGACTGTTTCGTCGTCAAGGTTTCAGTCTTGGTGGGCCAAGGCCCACCCTACGTACTGCGGATACATTATCATGGAGCCCCGCCTTCGCGGGAATGACGGGTGGGGACAAGATGTGCATTGGTGACTATCGCACGGGGGGAGGCTAATCGACATACCCCAGCGCTTCCAGGGCGCGCATGTCTTCCTCGTTGAGGTCTTCCTCGCCGGGCTGAACGCGCTCCGTGGCGGCGTCCCATCGGGAGACGCGTTGGCGAAGTTGCTCCACCTTCCCGGGAAGGGCGCCGGATAGATCGTGCAACTCCTGGGGATCCTCCGCCAGGTTGAACAATTCCGCATTACGCCCGTCAATAATGAGTTTCCAATTATCAAAGAGGACACCCTGGCGCATGGGGCCGGCATCGGCCATGACCGCCTTGGCGCCGGGCAGGTTGGGCACGGCGCCGCCATAGGTCTCGATGACGCGGACACGATCCGCCGCGGGCGGGGATGCCAGCAGATTCACGCCCAGCATGCCCCCGGCCGGTTTCAACCCGGCAAGCCCCAGCAGGGTGGGGCCCAGGTCGATGGCGCGGGCGGGAACGCCGGTCCGTCCCGCCGCAAGTCCGGGGGCGCGGATAATAAGCGGAATATGAAGACCGGACTGGTAGATGCGCCGGCCATGGCCCAGGTAGTCGTGTTCCCAGAGGCTTTCACCGTGATCGGCGGTGAAGACCACGGCCGTGTTTTCCGGAAGCGCCGCGAGCACCCTGGCGATCTCGGCATCACAGTAGGCGATCTCACTGTCGTACTTGATGCGCACCTTTTCCTCGCGACGGGCGCCGAAGGGCCGTTTTCCCGCCGGGTTGAACTTGCGGTGAAACGTGTAGGGCGCGTGGGGATCGGTAAAGTGGATCCACGCGAAGAACGGCTTGTCCGGATCAAGCCCGGCGAGTAAATCGAGCGCAACACGGGACACTTCGTCCGCGGTGCGTTCCGCCTTGATGAAGCCCCAGCGCTTCTGGTGGAAATCCTCGTCGTATTGATCGAAGCCCCGATCCAATCCGCTCAGTTTCGCCTTGAGGGTCCAGTTACTTTGCACGCAAAGGGTCTGGTAACCGGCTTCCGCGAACTGCTCCGTGATAAGGGGCACACTCGCCGGCATGCGCAGGCCGTTGCGCGTGGTACCGTTCATCCGGGGGAAACGGGACGAGAAGATGGACCCAAAAGAGGGCGATGTAAGCGGTACTTCGCAGATCGTGTCCTCGAAGAGCAAGGCTGTTTCCGCGAAGGTGTCGATGGCGGGTGACGTGTCGCGGGGGTAACCGTAACAGCCCAGGTGATCCGCGCGAAGCGTGTCCACGGAAAGGAGCACCACGTTGGGGCGGGCCGTTTCGCCGCCATGGGCCACCCCCGCCGCCGTCAGGACGGCCAGAATCATCCATCGCGACATAAACACTACTCCCCGGGTTTGGCGATAACAAAGGGCAGGCTCGTCCGCAACACGACGACTTTTCGGTCCCTGCCACGCACTTCCACGGGAAGCCCGTCATCGGTGTAGGCGGTAAAAACGATCTCATAGTTGCCGGCGGGGGCGTCGCCCGGTACGGGCACCTGGATGGACCATGCACCGTCCCCGGCCTCGGCATCGCCGTGGGTGCCGTCATCGTAGAGCGGAATACGCACGGGGGGCTCGACCTGGACCACGCCTTCGACACGATCCACGATGTTGTGGGCATCGTTGATGACCACGGTGATAAGGCCCGAGGAGTCGGGCGCCAACACGCTCGGCGTCACTTCGGCCTGGCCGATTTCGGGGGCCTGGCCAAAGGTGAAACAGCCGGACAGGGCCAGCAGGGAGATGGAGAAAAGGATTGTTTTACGCATGATCCAGGAAGCTCCCAGTTTAGGGCAGCAACGTTGAAAAGCACGGATACGATGACGCGTCTCCGTGTGCCGCCCCACGCGACAGAGCCTACTGGACCGACTTGGCGAGTGTCAAACCTGCGGGGAGAACACGGGCGGGTTCCCGGCGGGCGGGTCTTGGCCCGCCATCGCCTCCCGTCAGGACTTACCTGTCACGTCACCGGGGCCGGAACCCGGTGTGCCAGGGCCCACTCCATGGATTTACCACCCTGTTGATCCGTGTCCGGTGGCCGCGCCACGGCGCGGTGGTCTACAATAGGCGTCATGGAAGCAACCCTGAAAGGCACGGTGCGTTACGATGGAACCCGTTTCGCCGGTTGGCAGCGTCAATCCAATGGCCGGACCGTACAGGGCGAGATTGAGACCGCCATGGCGCGTATCGCCGGGCGACACGTGGCCGTGCAAGGCGCGGGCCGTACCGATGCCGGGGTCCACGCGCTGGGCCAGGTGTTCTCGTGCAGGTGGCCGGGCGATCCGCCCGAAAGACTGCGCCACGCCTTGTCGCAAATGCTTTCCCCGGAGATCCGCATCACCCGGCTTGTGCCCGTGGCCGACGATTTCAACGCCCGATTCTCGGCGAAGTCGAAGCGCTATTGCTACGCCATCGACACCGGCAGCGAAGCGGACCCCTTCAGCGCCCGGTATGCCTGGCATGTGCCGTACCGGCTCGACCTGGCGTTGATGGCTTCCCTGCTGCCCAAGCTGGTGGGCCGGCATGATTTCGCCGGCTTCCAAAGCACGGGAAGCCAGATGAAGACAACGGTGCGCACCCTCTACTCGGCCACGTTGGAACAGGGCGGCCTGGTCGAAGCGCGGGATGGGGAGCGCCTGTGGCGTTTCAATTTTCATGGGGACGGCTTTCTTTACCACATGGTGCGGAACATGGTGGGCACGCTGGTGGAAATCGGGCGCGGCCGCTTCGACCCCGCGTTCCTTGACCAGTGCGTCGACGCGCCCGGCCCTTTTCTCGGGCACTGTGCCCCGGCCCATGGCCTGGCCATGGCCGAGGTTTTCTATGATGAGGTAACGGAAGAACCGTGTGCCACGGGCAGCCTGCCGGCCAGTGCCCGGCCCCGGACGACACGCAGGACCAAACACGAAGCTTCCGGGAGTTCCCCTTAACGTGCGGATTCTCTTCTTTTGCCAGTACTTCCCGCCCGAGGTGGGCGCGCCCGCGGCGCGCACCTTCGAGCACGCCCGGCACTGGGTACGCCTGGGCCACGAGGTCACCGTGGTCTGCGCGAAACCCAATTACCCCACCGGCGTCATCCCCGGCCCCTACCGCGGAGGGCTGACCCACCGGGAAACCATGGAAGGTATCGACGTGCTTCGTTGCTGGATCTTCGCCACGCCCAATGCGGGCGTCATCCGGCGCAGCCTGAGTTTTTTCACCTTCATGCTCTCCGCCACCTTCTTTGGCTGTTTCGCCACCAGGAGGCGTTACGACGTGGTGGTGGCCACGTCGCCCCAACTGCTCTGCGGGCTGGCGGGCTATCTCGTGGCCCGTGTCAAGCGGCGGCCTTTCGTCCTCGAAGTGCGCGACCTGTGGCCCCGGCAAATCATCGACCTGGGCTCCCTGCGCAACCCCCTGCTCATCGGATTGCTCCGCCGGCTCGAACGCTTTCTCTACCGCCACGCGCGGGCCGTCATCGCCGTGGCCGACGCCTCGCGCGACCAGATCATCGCGGGCGGCGTACCCTCGGAAAAGGTCCGCACCATCACCAACGGCATTGATGAAGATTTCTTCACGCCCCACGACCGCATGACTTCCGTTCGGACAGACCACGGCTGGGGAAAGGAACTGGTGGTCATGTATATCGGGACCCACGGGCTGTCCCAGGGCCTGCGCACGGTGCTGGACGCCGCTGCGTTGCTGCAACACCGCGAGGACCTGCGTTTCGTGTTGGTGGGTTCGGGCGCGGAACGCCGGAAACTGCTGCGCTACGCCGAAGAACTGGACTTGCGGCGCGTGACCTTCCTGCCCCCCCAGCCCAAGGAAGCCATGCCCCATTTCTACGCGACGGCGGATATTTGCCTGGTGCCGCTGCGAAAACTGAATGTTTTTCTACTCAACATACCGTCGAAGATGTTCGAGATCATGGCCTGTGGACGGCCCATCATCCTCGGCGTGGCGGGGCAGGCGAAGCAACTGCTGGAGGAAGCCGGCGCGGGCATTGCGGTGGAGCCGGAAGATCCCGCCGCCCTGGCCAAAGCCATCGAAGCCCTGGCGAATGACCCCGAAAGACGGGAACGCCACGGCAAACGTGCCCGGGAACACGTGGTGGCCCATTACAGCCGCCGCCGTAAGGCCGAGGACTACCTGGCCTGCCTGGAAAAGGTTGTCGCGGGCGGGGGATGACGGAGCCCGCGCTCGCCGTCGTTGACCCGCCCCCGTTCCCGCGCCTATAGTGGTTAACTTGGAGAATGTAGAAATCCCTCGTGAGAGTGCGCATCACCATCCGGATGGGTAACGCAGACATGTAGTTACTACATAGATAAGTGTTCATGTGAGTAGGCAATCATAGGAGATGGATATAATGAGGGTAACTCAACCACTCTTGCTGCATGTAGGCCACATAAAGACAGCCTCGACGTGGCTTCAGAGAAATGTGTTTGATGATGCTAGACTTGGATTCAGAATTCCTGCGCCAACGACGAGAGGTGACCTTATTGCCGAGTTTGTAGTTTCAAACCCATATGCTTTCGATCCCGTCAGGGCCCGGCGTCATTTCCTCCCCTCCCCGTATTTGAGTGACAAACAAGACTCTGGGCTCGTTTCCGTGTTGTCGGACGAGTGCCTGCTCGGGGATCCTATGCAACGTCGATATGATGGGCATGCAGTCGCGCAGCGGTTGCATGCGGCCTTTAGAGAAGAAGGCAAAGTCCTCATATGTATTCGCGAACAGAAATCAATGGCATTGTCGATGTTCCGCGAATACATTAAGCAAGGCAACCCTCACAGCATTCAAATGTTTGTCGGCACTGGAAGAGAACGTCGTTCCATGACGCCCATTCTACGTCCTGATTACCTTGAGTATCATCACGCCATTAGCTTCTATACAGGGCTTTTCGGAAGAGATAATGTATGTGTGCTGCCTTACGAGCTTCTTCGGGAACAGGCACAAGTGTTCGTCAACAGGTTACAGAATTTCGTTGGCATTTCTCCGCTTCCACTGAATCCCTCCCAACCCGTAAATGTTGGCGCTTCGGCGGTCGCGTTGGCTATTCGAAGACCGCTTAACCGTTTCATGGTAAAAAACCCTCTATCCACCGACCGCGGTTCAGTGGAGCGCGGATTACTCAGGCTAACACGTATGGTCGATATGTTTGTTCCCTCCTTTGCCAAAGTACCGTTCGAGGAAAGACTCCGATCATTTGTCGAAGACAGGTATCAAGGCCTGTTTCGAGAGTCTAACGCTGCCGTACAAGAAATGACGGGGTTGAATCTAAAGGAACTGGGGTGGGATGTTTGACGAATCATGTGGAGTATTGCCGAAGTTCTGTCGTTTTTGTTTCAGGCGGTACACAGGCGCGACCCATCATGTGGGTGTCACCTTTGTCTCTTGTGGGCCGACAGAGGAATATCTGAACCGTATTGGAACAGCACAAGAGGGACTAAATAGATCTGCATGTAATAGAAATATGACAAATGCGGATGTCTCAATATGGCCGCGTAGTTCGGCCTCTAAAAATCCTAACCCCGCGCAGCCGGAACCAAAAAGTTGCTCTTGCATAATATCTGCAAGTAACCTCTATTCACATTCACCTCTTGACTGAGGAACATTACATAGCCGGATTTTTGAAAACACTCACTCACGCATTTGCGTTTACCCCGGCTCAATCTGTGATTCTTGCCCCTTTCCCAAATGGGGAGAGGGGTTTTGTGCCATCGCGGACGTTTTTGTGTCGTTTTGTTCAGAAATTCACTGGTAAGGGACTAAGGACTAAGAACACAATACAAGGATACGATGACAATGCGAATCACATTTCTCCAACATGGAAATTATGCAGCGACTGTTGAACGCTTTTCAAAAGGACTAGGTGAAACGTACTACGCACAACGCTATTCAGTCGAGTACGTCGCCGACTTGGCATCCAAATACGATGATGTCTCAGTCATAACCTTGAATGGTCCGGGTGGAGAACGACTTCTGTCAAACGGTGTCTACTGGGTGGGACTGGATCAAACTGCTTCATCCAGTCCAAATTCTATTATTCAGGTGATCGAAGGGCGGTCACCGACTCATTTGATACTCCGTTGTCCAGTAAGTTCGGTACTCAAATGGGCTATTACCGAGAACGTGAGAACATTACCATTATTAGCTGACAGCTTCAATTATGGATCTATTCTAAAAGTTAAACGACGACTTTCATTCTATCGTCTTGCTAAACTACTGAATTCACCCAAGATTGACTGGGTCGCAAATCATAATGTTCCCGCCGCCAATGATTTGGCTCGAATAGGTGTCCATAGTGCCAAGATAATCGCTTGGGATTGGCCCGCCTTGATAACTCCGGCAGAACATTCACCAAAGAGTGGACAACACTTGTCTAAGCCAGTAAAGATTCTATATGTTGGAACGATTTCTCATGCTAAAGGTACATTTGACTTGATTGAGGCACTTTCATTACTAAATTCAGCCCAGCGTAATTATACGCTAACTGTCGTGGGCTCCGGACAGAAATCACTTGAAGAGCGAGTGCGAAAGATAGGTCTATGTGAATCGGTTACTCTTGCTGGACAAGTAGCGCACGATGACGTTATCGGATTGATGCGCAGTCATGATGTAGTTGTTGTGCCAAGTAGACATTGCTACCCAGAAGGTCTTCCGATGACGCTATATGGGGGTCTTTGTTCTCGGACACCGCTTGTGATTTCCGACCACCCTATGTTCATCAGCAAGTTTCGACAGCGAGAGGATGCCATGGTGTTTAAGGCTTCCAATTCTAGGTCGCTTGCTGAGATGGTGGCTGAACTTGTCAATGACCCGACCTGCTACACACGACTCTCAGAAAATGCCCAGCAAACATGGGAACGTCTCCGTTGTACTGTTGAGTGGGGGGAGTTGTTGGAGCGCTGGGTTCGTAATAACCCAGACGACCGCTCATGGCTAGAATCGCAAACAATCGGATAATGTGGACCCCGCGTCTCTTTTGAAGACACCTAGGAAACCGAAAACCAACTGGGTGCAAAGGATTATGCCAGAGGGACAAGAACTGTAGACACACTGACGCGACTTGATCTTCGCTAAGGTGACTGATCCTGTATCCTGATACCTGAGCCTATTCCTGAGGGCACAGGAGAACCCATGACGCCGATGAAACGTATCGCCATTCTATGGACGCTGGTACTGGGCCTGTTCAGCCTGTTCAGCCTTGTCTACTGGATGGCCGTGACCCATGCCGCGCCGGGCAAAGAACCGGAGGGGCATCCGCTGGGCGCTTACGCGATCATCGGCGCGGGCGCCTTCGTGATCACCTTCATGCTCGTACCGGTTTTCCGCCGCCTGGCACGCGCCCTCGACGTGGTGGATCATCCCGACCGGGATCGCAAAATCCACCGGCAAAGCGTGCCCTACCTGGGGGGACTGGCCTTTTACGCCGCATTCCTGGGAACCCTGGCCTACGTGGCCGTGGCGCGCCCCGAATATAACCGCGAGCTCTTCTATCCCATGGCCCTCGTGGGCACCATCATCGTGCTCATGGGCATCTATGATGATGTGCGCGACATGCGCAACAGCCTCAAGCTCACCATGGAACTGGGGCTGATCGCCTTCCTCTACGTCTGGGGTTTCCGCACCGCCGAAATCGCCAATCCCTTCACCGAGGGCACGGTGCATGTGGGCTGGCTGGCCCTCTTCATCACGCCCCTCTGGATTGCCGGGGTGATGAACGCCATCAATTTTTCCGACGGCCTCGACGGTCTCGCGGCGGGGCTGGTCTTCATTTGCGCCGCGTCGGTCTTCGCCATCGGACTCATGCACAAGCAGGTCATCTCCTGCCTCATCATGGCCGGTCTCATGGGCACAACCCTCGCCTTTCTGCGCTACAACTTTCACCCCGCGTCCATTTTCATGGGCGACACGGGCGCGCTCTTCCTGGGCTTCATCCTGGGCACCACGACCCTCTTCGTCCGTCAGAAGGGCGTGGCGGCCATCGCCCTTTCCGTGCCCGTGGTGGTCATGGCGGTGCCCATCCTGGACACGGTCCTCAGCATGTTGCGCCGCATGCGCCGCGCGGGCATTGGGGGGTTCTTCCAGGCCGACCGCGATCACCTGCACCACCGCCTGTTGAACCTGGGCCTCGGCCAGCGAAAAGTCGTCCTCTCCCTCTACTACATTTCCGCTTGCATGGGACTCATGGCCTTTATCTTCTCCGTCACCCCCGCGCCCTACAACTTCCTCATCCACGTACTGGCCCTGCTCTTCATCCTCTTCGGCATCGTGGTGCTCAAGTTTATCGAGGACCGCTCACCGGGCGGAGGATGAACGACGCAACCGCCCACGGCCCATCGGAACCGTTATTGCGAGGGAGTATCGGGCGACCACGGCAATCCGCGTTCCCACCGTCGCGGGAATGACGGATTGTTTGTTCCGGGTGGGCCTTGGCCCACCATGGCCGTTCTTCCAAGGGAGACGGCTTCGTCGTCAAGGTTTCAGTCGTGGTGGGCCAAGGCCCACCACTACGTACTAAATCGACAGGCCCTTGCGCGGAAATGACGGTGGGGGTGACGTTTTGTCATCATGGGCCCCGGCTTAGCCGAGCATACGTTTGGCAACGAATAAAAGCGACAACAGGCCCAGCCCCGCCAACATGGTGATCCAGGCGGTGTGGACAAAGCCGGGCACCAGGGTCAAGGCAATGCCGAGGGTGAGTGACCAGGGCTCTTTCTGCCTCCACCCGTAAAGGGCCGTCGCCGAACCTACACACGTTTCAATCAAGGCTACAAACATCCAGGCTGTTGTCATTTCGCCCAACATGATCTTCTCTTGATACCGTATTTCATTTCCAGGCTCCACACAGTGTAACACACGGGCCGCAGATCGCTTTGACCGGCTGTAACCTACCGTGTCGCCACGGGGTACTTGACCTCCATGGGCCGTAGGACGTGGCCGGTGGTTCGGCCGCAACGGTCCGAGGAGACATGACCTATGATTATGGCGGACCTCTTTAAGTGGGTGTTCCTCGTGCTGGGCCTGTTGATTACCCTGGTGAGCTATTGGGTGCTTTTCGAGGCGCTCTATCCCGGCGTGGTGGATCGCGCCCGCGCCCGGTACGCCACCCGTCCCATACGCACGACCCTTATCGGCATCCTGGTGACCGTACCGGTGACCCTCGTGGGGATCGGCCTGGTCAGCGCGCCGGGGGCGGGCGGTAAGTTCATTGGATTCGCGGTGCTCGTGCTGCTTTTTACCGCCGGGCTGCTGGGGTCCTCGGGGCTGTGCCGACTGATCGGCGAACGGCTGCCGTCGCCCGTCGATGAAGCCCAGCCCTGGCGGCGTGTGTACCGCGGCGGCACGGTGCTGGCCATTGCCTTCGTGCTGCCCATGGTGGGCTGGTTCCTGGTGCTGCCCCTCACGCTGGTCAGCGGCGTGGGCGCCGCGGCGACTGCCCTGCGCAAGCCGAAGGCCAAGGCGGAAACCCCGGCCGCGCCGGCGGACGCGCAGGCGGCCGGCGCATGAAACCGTCACGGCGAAGTTTTCTCCTCTGGGCCGGCGGGTTTTCCGCGCTCGCCTTGAGCGGGTGCCCGCCGGTCAACCTGGCGGGGGTACTGCCGCCTTCGCGGCCCGGGGAAGCCCTGGGAGCACCGCCGACGGGCGAGAAGATTGACCCGGTATCCCACGCGCTGAACCGGCTGACCTTCGGCCCCACGCCGGGCGCCCATGCGCGGGTTTCCCGGATGGGCGTCGAGGCGTTCCTGGAAGAGCAGCTTTCCCCGGAGACCATCGACGACACGTGGTGCCAATACCAGGTGCGCCGGCTGGAGACCTTGCACCTGCCCGCCGGGGAATTGTTTGAATACAAGGCGGATTTCCTCCAAAAGGAACTCTCGCAAGGTAAACTGATCCGCGCGGTGTACAGCCGGCGCCAATTGCAGGAGGTCATGGCCGATTTCTGGGGCGATCACTTCAACATCGACATGTCGAAGGGGGACTGCCCCTGGCTGAAAGTGGCGGACGACCGCGACATCATTCGCAGACATGCCTTGGGTTCCTTTCCCGCCATGCTCCGGGCCTCGGCCCTGAGCCCGGCCATGCTGTGGTATCTCGACGGCCGATCCAACCGGAAGAACAACGCCGAGGCCGTGCCGAACGAGAATTACGCCCGCGAGCTGCTGGAGCTTCACACCCTGGGCGTGGACGGTGGTTATTCCCAGCGGGACGTGATGGAGGTGGCGCGTTGCCTTACCGGGTGGTACGTGCGTTCCGAGGAAATGATGAACAAGGGCCGCGTGGAGTTCCGCGCCGAATGGCACGACGACGGCCCGAAGCAGGTGCTGGGCCATGCGATTCCGGCGGGCCAGGGCAGGAAAGACCTGGACCGGGTGTTGGATATCGTCGCCCTGCATCCCATGACCGCCCGGCATTTGGCGATGAAACTCTGCCGCTATTTCATCAGCGACACGCCGCCGGAGCAGGCCATAGGGACCGTGACCGGGGCCTTTCTCAACCATGGTGGCGCCATTCGGCCCACCTTGCGCGCGCTCTTTCATACCGATGCCTTCCGCCAATCGGCGGGCCAACGTTTCAAGCGGCCCTTCCGTTACCTGGCTTCGGCCCTGCGCGCCACCGCGGCGGAAACGCGCGGCGAGGGTGGATTGCCGGATTATTTGCAGCGCATGGGCCACGCGCCGTACCAGTACCCCACGCCGGACGGGTATCCCGTGGAAGAGACGCCCTGGCTGGGCACGCTCTTGTGGCGATGGCACTTTGCCGTGGCCCTCGCGCGGAACACCGTGCCGGGTGTTCACGTGGACTGGGCGGCGTTGCACGCGGGGCTGGGCGGGGAAACGGGGCTTATGACGCATTTTCTTGGCCGGCAACCGAACGGGGACGAACGGACGGCCATCGCGGCTTCGGGGCTGGTTCCCGCGGCGCTGTTGGCCTCGCCCGCGTTCCAGAGGTACTAAGCATGCAACAGGGATTTCTGACGCCCGGCGCTGAAACAGACCATACGCTGGTGGTGGTGTTTCTCCGGGGTGGCGCCGATGGTCTGAACATGGTGGTGCCCGTCGAGGATGACGAATACTACCGCCAGCGCGGACGTATCGGCATAGGCCAGGGCGACACGGCGCGGCTGGACGACCTCTTCGGTTTCAACCCAGCGTTGGCGTCCCTCCTGCCCGCCTACCACGACGGCGACCTGGTCGTGATTCACCAGGCGGGTTCGGAAGACCGGACACGGTCGCATTTCGAGGCCCAGGATTTCATGGAGCATGGGGGCCACGTCATGGGCGGATGGCTGGCGCGCTACTTGCGCACGGCCTACCGCCAGGCCGGTCCCCTTTCGGCCATCGCCCTGGCGAAAACCCAGCCCGAAGTGCTGCGCGGCGCCCCGGCGTCGGTCGTGATGGAGTCCTTCGACACCTTCGATTTCGGCGCATCGGCACCCGGATTCTTCGACGCCCTTTCCTCGCTGTACGGCGCGGAACGAAACGACCTGGGCGAAGCCGGCCGGGACATGCTGAACGCCATGCGCAAACTCGAAACCCTGCGTGAAGCGGACTATCGCCCCGAGCACGATGTTCGCTACCCCACCGATGACTTCGCCCACGGACTGCGGCAGACCGCCCAGCTCATTCGCGCTGAGGTAGGGGTGCGGGCCGTGTCGCTCGATCTCAACGGCTGGGATTCCCATTTCGCGGAGGGCCCCCTCATCACGCCGCTCATGCGGCGCCTGGCGGACGGTCTCGATGCGTTCCAACGCGACCTTGGCCCCGAGATGGCCCACGTGACCGTGGTGGTCATGTCCGAGTTTGGCCGGCGGGTCTATGAGAACGCCTCCCTCGGCACCGACCATGGTCGTGGCGGCGTAATGTTCGTCCTCGGCGGCGGGGTCCGTGGCGGCCGCGTGATCCACGATTGGCCGGGATTGAGCCCGGAACATCTGGAAGGGCCGGGCGACCTGCCGGTGGTTTTCAACTATCGAAACGTGTTGGCGTCGATCCTGCGCCGTCATGGCGGGGTGGACGACTTGAAACCGGTCTTCCCCGGGCCGGCCCTGTCTCCGGTGGACCTCTACGGGGAAGACGGAACCCGGGAGGCATCGCTTGAAGGTGGCGGGCGTGCTGCATAACAATGGCCTTGCGGCCCGCGGCACCGGCGGGAGAACCCCCGCGCGCGGGATGCGAGGGGAGATTATCCGGCTTTTGGATTGGCAGCGTGGAAAAGCGCGGACAGCGGACGTGGGCGAGGCCCCGGTGGAGACGGGTGTGTCCGCGTGGGAATATGCCTGCGCGGCCCGTGCCCGCGCGGGTGATGCCTCGGCTTTCGACCGGCTGGTGGATGCCTACACCGGGCGCATCCATGCGCACCTGCGGCGAATCGTGCGAAGCCGGGAAGACGCGGAAGACCTGACCCAGGAGACTTTTATACGGGCATACCGGGCACTGGCGCGCTTTGACACGCGGCGTCCCTTTCGAAATTGGTTGTATACTATCGCAACGAACGTGGGCCTGAACGCGCTGCGCACGAAAAGCCGGCGTATCCAGGCGACTTCGCTGGACGCGGAGACGGACGATGGCAAGCCCCGCCGTGAAGCGGTGTCGCCACGGCCCGACGGACGAAGCCTGGTGGAGCGGTCGGAACGCCGGGCGCGGCTCGAAGAAGCCATTGACCAGCTTCCGCCGAGGGTGGCGACGCTGGTGCGGTTGCATTACCACGAGGAAATGCCCCTGCGGGAAGCGGGGGAAATCGTGGGCATGGGCGAGAGCGCGGCCAAGGTGGCGCTCCATCGTGCGCGCAAACGGATGCGCGAAATGCTTACGGGAGATGAAACCCTATGAAGTGTGAAGTGATACGGCGACGGCTGGCGGCGTCCTTTGACGCCTGTACGCCCTTGACCCGCGAAACGAAGGCGCACCTGGAAGGGTGCGCAGGTTGTGCGCGATACCGGGCAGAACTGGACGCGCTCGAAATGGACCTGCGGGAAGCGCCCGCGCCGACGGCCCCCGAAGGCCTGGCGGCACGCGTCAAGAAAGCCGTGGCGGAAGAACGCCGTGGCGCCCGTCAACCCGCCGCCGCCCGTTGGGGCGCGGGCCTGGCCGCCTGTATCTCGGCCGCCCTTGCCGGCTGGTTCTATCCCCTGCCGTGGAACATGCGCCTCTGGTGGCACGAGGTCGATGCCTGGCGCGACCCGCAGGCCTGGCACGCTTTGGGCGCGCAGATGGCGTTGCCTTTCCGGGAAGTCTGGAGCATGGGAACGGGCTGGCTCGAACAGGGAACCGGGCTGCTTTCCCCGCTGTTGCTTTGGAGCGGCGTGGGGGGCGCGGCGCTGGTGCTGGTGCTGTTCAACGCTTTCGAGGCGCATCACCTCGGCACCACCGCGGGGCGCAAGAGTACGCGCCACGCAAGGGGTTGAGAAACGCAAGATAATCGCGGTGCGCATCAGCGCACCCTACGGCCGGCAAGAAACTTGCGGAGGCAGGCAGGTTTAGGCTTCTCCGCAATGATGAAAAAGGACCCGGTTGTCGGGTTGCCGGTGGTATTTCCAGGAGGAACAGAGCATGGATATGGCGAGCATGGTCATCGTGGCGGGTACCGCGGCCGCGGAGGCGGGCGCCCCCGTGGATGAAGCCCTCAAGTATGTCGGTTTGGGAAGCGTGTTGCTGGCGGTGTTGTCCGTGGTGCTGGTTACACTCCTTCTGAAAGCCGCCATGGTGGGGGCGGCCCTTTGGCTGGAGGCCACCTGGCCACGACTGACGGCGCGTTCCCTGGACTTCTACCACACCCGTCCCTGGCGCTGCTACATCGCCGGCCTTGTGAATGCCATCGCGGGAACCTCCCTTGTGCTGCTTCTCATCGCTTCCAGCGTGCTTGCCCTGGTGGGCCTGCTGCTGGCCGCGCTGCTGGTTTTCCTGGTGCTCCTTGGCTTTGCCACGGGGTACCGTGCCGTGGCCCGGCGTCTTCGTCCCGACGCGGCCGATGCCCCGGGTACGCTGGTGATCGGGGGCGCCGTGACGGAGCTGGTCTTCCTTGTTCCTTTCCTGGGGCAGATCTACCAACTGAACGTATTGATTCGCGGGCTCGGCGCCGCCACCCTGGCCATGCTGAGCCATCGGAAAGAACGGTTGGACGGCGGGGAGTAGTCATTCGGCGTGGTCACGGACGTGAATGCACCGCATGGACAGGAAAACAGGCAGCCCCTTACCCCGTGAAGCACGGCACCAATGTCACGAAAGCGCGTTTACCCTTTCGTCATTTCCGCGAACGTGAGAATCCACGGGAAAGGCCAAGGTGTTGCTCCCTGTCATGGGGCCCGTTTTCGCGGGGATAAGGGCTGGTCGTGGCACGGATGGTTTGGGCGATTCCTGCTTCCGACCGGCCGGGTCGGGTTAAAGCGGGGGGTCACTCCCGCGGCATCCCCAGGCGGTCACGCATCGCCTGCTGCACTTCCCGCGGGGTCTTGGCCCCATCCACCCGTACCAGCATGCCTTGGCGATCAAAGACTTCCACGAGAGGCCTCGTCTCAGCGTGGTAGTTGCTCAGTCGCTTGCGGATGGCGTCCTCGTTGTCATCCTCGCGCATGGCGAGGGCCGTGCCGCAGCCGTCGCAAAAACCGGCCACCTTGGGGGGCATGAACTCGACGTTGTAATCGAGACCACAGGCGGGACAATGACGCCTTCCCTGGATCCGGCGCATTACCACCTCGTCGGATACTTCGATCAGGATTACCGCGTTGATGTCGTAGGTTTCAAGGAGAAATTCGGCCTGGACCAGGTTGCGCGGGAATCCGTCGAGTATAAAGCCGAAATTCCAGTCGTGTTCATTCAATCGCTGGCGAAGCAGTTGTATCACCACCTCGTCGGAAACCAGGTTGCCTTCCTTGATAGTGCGCGAGATCCGGGTCCCCAGTTTGGTGTGGTGCTCGATATTCCATCGGAACATGTCGCCGATACTGATATGCACCATGTCGAAATCTTCTTCCAGCATTTTGGCCTGGGTGCCTTTGCCACAGCCCTGGATACCCATGATAATACACTTCATTCGCTTGGGGTTGAGCATGGGGCGTCCTCCTGTTGCTTGTGCCAACGGCCGGTCGATACCGTGGCGGCTCAGTAAACGTTGGGCACGAAAGTCTGGTCCGTAATGGGCGGGCGTACATAGCCTTCGTGTTGGGGCGGCCGGGGGGACAGCCTGATGGGCTCGGGGGTCAAATCCGTATAGGGCACCATGGAGAGTAAATGGGCGATGCAGTTGAGCCGCGCGCGGCGCTTGCTGTCCGCCTCGACCACGTACCAGGGGGCTTGCTTGGTGTCGGTGTGGGCGAACATTTCGTCCTTGGCCTTCGAGTACTCGACCCATCGGTCGCGGGACTTGAGGTCCATGGGGCTCAGTTTCCATCGCTTGGTCGGATCTTCCAGGCGCGCCTGGAAGCGTCGTTCCTGCTCTTCATCACTCACGGAGAACCAGTACTTGATGAGGGTGATTCCCGAGCGGATAATCATGCGCTCAAACTCGGGACAGGACCGAAGAAACTCGCGGTACTCCTCCTCCGTGCAGAACTCCATGACCCGTTCCACCCCCGCACGGTTGTACCAGCTTCGGTCGAACAGGACCATTTCACCGCCTGCGGGAAGATGCGCCACGTAGCGCTGGAAATACCATTGCGTTTTCTCGCGCTCCGTCGGCTGGGGAAGGGCCGCGACACGGCAGATTCTTGGATTGAGACACTGGGTGATGCGCTTGATGACGCCGCCCTTGCCCGCGGCATCGCGTCCTTCAAAAATCACGAGCACCTTGAATTGCCGTGCCTTGATCCACTGCTGCATCTTGACCAATTCGATCTGCAACCGGCGCAATTCGGCTTCGTAGAATTTCTTGGGAATCTTGCCTTCAGCATCCCCGTCCGCACCGGGCGCAACCGGATCATGCTGGCACGCGTCCTTGCGCTTCGCCTTTTTATTCTTGTCCCGTTTTTTCCCCATGACGTCCAACCTTCCCGATGCGGTTTCAGGCACCGCCGCCTATTGTATTACGGAAGGGCGTTTTTTTCCAGCATTTCCGGGGGGCGCCGTGAAACATGGCCATGGCATATACGTACCCATAACAGGCTCAGGTGGTCTTCCAGATACGCCCGTGGGATGCACAGCGAACATAACGACCCCATCTCAAGTCTTTTGAAGGACGCACGTCAACGTAGCCGCCGGCCGCCTTTACCAGCGCCACCCCGGCCGCCACGTCCCACAGCATGATGTCGTCCTCGGCATAAGCATCCACACGGCCGCAGGCCACGTTGGCCAGCATCAACGCGGCACTTCCAAACATGCGCACCTTCTTGAACCGCCGGATCTCGTCGAGAAAACCCCGCATCGAGGCGTCGTCAATGTTTCGGAAAGTCGGAATGCCCGTGACGAGAACGCCCTTGGCGGGATCATCGATACCGGACACCCTCATGGCCTGGCCGTTTAACCACGCGCCTTCACCGGACGCCGCCGAGAAAAGCTCGTCCCTGTTGAAATCATAAATGACCCCCACCACCGGTTCCGTGCCCACGCACAGGGCGATGGACACGCAGCACAGGGGGATGGCGCGACTGAAATTGAGCGTGCCATCCAGCGGATCCACGACCCAGAACGGCGCGCCGCCATCGACCACGCCATGTTCGCCACTTTCCTCCGCTAGCACGGGATGACTGCTTTCCGCGAGCACCCCCAGGATGGCGGCCTCGGCGTCCCGGTCCGCCTGGAGCTTGATGTCACGGCCCTCGCTGCTCAGCACCGTCTTGTCCTGGTGAAACCATTCGCGCAGCTTTTCGCCCGCATGACGCGCCGCTGCCTCCGCAAGATCCCGCTCCGTCCGCCATGGCATATGCCTGCCTCCCAAGTGTGCCGGGGTTCCCGAAAAACCAGGGCATTACAGCACAGCGTTTCGCGGGGAGTCAATGGGGGGCGGGAAACAATGGACGGGAGGGGGGGCTCCTACAACCCCAATTCGTCGAAATGGGTGGCGGGCGCGGCTTCGATGGTGCCTGCTTCAAGGGGTGTCGCCGGGGGTTCCGCCATGGGCTTCACCACCACGCTGTACGCGAACCACCCCAAACACAGAATGGCGCAGATGGCACCCCATGTAATGGCGCTGTCGAGCCAGGCCGGCCGTTGCCCCGGGATACGGATTACCGGGACGGTCCGGTGCCGCACGGGGGGCTCACCGGGCCGCGTGCAGGCGCGGTAGCGTTCGACAAACGGACGGGCGTCAAGCCCCAGGAACTCACAATAGGTATTGATGTAGCCGAGGACATAGGTGGGGCTGGGAAGATCATGAAGGCGACCGGATTCCAGCGCATCGATATATTGGGCCGGCACGTGGATATGTTCGTACAGGTCCGGCAACGAACAGCCGAGGGCTTCGCGCTTTTCGCGCAGCAGGGTTCCCGGAAATGTCGGCTGGCTTGTCATGTCTGCACCTCGTCCGGCGTGCTGACGAGGATTTCCCTCGCTTTACTGCCGGTGTGCGGTCCCACGATCCCTCTTTTTTCCATCATGTCGATGAGACGGGCCGCCCTAGTGTACCCTACCCGGAGGCGCCGTTGCACCATGGAAATGGAGGCCTGTCCTGTATCCAACACGACCTGCACCGCCTCGTCCAAAAGCGGATCCGCTTCGTCGTCGGCTTCCTGCAAGGCGGTCTTATCCTTGCCGAAGTTTTCGATCTCGTCCTTGTATTGCGGAGGCGCCTGGGACTTCAAGTAGGCGATGAGCGCGAACATTTCCTCGTCGCTCACGAAAGCGCCCTGGATACGGGTGGGCTTGGATTGGCCGGCGGGAAGGTAGAGCATGTCGCCCATCCCGATGAGGCGTTCCGCGCCGATTTCGTCCAGAATACACCGCGAATCCACCCGGGAAGAGACCTGAAAGGAGATTCGCGCCGGGAAATTGGCCTTGATAACCCCCGTCAGCACGTCCACGGAGGGGCGCTGGGTGGCGATAATGAGATGGATCCCCACCGCCCGCGCCAATTGCGCCAGCCGGGCAATGGAATCCTCCACCTCGGAGCGGGCCAGCATCATGAGGTCCGCCAGTTCGTCGATGATGCAGACGATATAGGGGAGCTTTCGGATCACCGAGACGGACTGGGTCTCGGCGCCTTCCTCCTCGCCTTCCATCTCGATTTCGCCGTTATCCACGCTTTCGTTGTAGACCTCGATATTACGGACCCGGAGATCGCTGAAAAGCTTGTAGCGGGCTTCCATTTCCGAGATGAGCCAACTGAGCGCCACCGAGGCCTTGCGCGGGTCGGTTACCACGGGGGTGATGAGGTGGGGGATATCGTTGAAAATACTCAGTTCAACCATTTTCGGGTCGATGAGAATGATCTGCAGGTCGTCCGGCGTGTGCATCTGCAGGAGACTGGCCAGCAGGGACTTCACGCATACCGTTTTGCCCGCGCCCGTGGCGCCCGCCACCAGCAGGTGCGGCATGGTTGCCAGGTCGGCCACCATAACGCCACCCGCGATATCTTTGCCCAGCGCCAGGTTCAGCCTGGCCTTGCCCCGGTTGAAGTTTGGGCTTTCCAGGAGCTCACGGATCAGCACCGGATCCCGGTCCGTGTTCGGCACCTCGATGCCCACGCGTCCCTTGCCGGGAATGGGCGCTTCGACCCGTACCCGGTGGGCCTTGAGCGCCAGGGCGATGTCGTCGGCCAGCGACAGGAAGCGGCTCACCTTCACCCCGGGGGCCGGTTCCAACTCGAAGCGGGTAATGGTCGGACCGCGTGTCACGTCGGTGACCCGGGCTTCGATGCCAAAGGTCCCCAAGGTCTCTTCGAGCTGCGCCCCCGTTGCACGGAGCTGGTCCGCCAAATTGTCGATGACCCGGATTTCCGGTTCGTCGTAGAGCGAAATGGAGGGCTTGGTGAAGAACCGGGGATACTGGTAATCTGCGGGAAGCTCCTCGATTTCCAGGTTCTTGCGCCGCGGACGCGGCGGACGGCGCCTGGGCTTGGGCGCCGGCGGAGCCGCGGTCGCTTCCACCGCTTCATCCACGGCTTCGGAAGCGGCAGGGGCTTCCTCCGTCGTGTCAAGATCCACGACGGCGACGGGGATTGGCTCGTGTTCACGGGAAGTCGCTTCCTCAATCTCCGGTACCGCCTCGAAGGGTAAATCTTCCTCGCTCTCCTCCTCCGGGACAGGCGGGGCGGTCGTGTTGACCCGAATCCGGTCCAAGGGCGTTTTTTCCTCGGCCGGCCCGGCTTCCCCGGTCTCCATGACCTCCTCGCTTTTCTCGCTTGACGGCACGGGCGCCGGATCGGTCTCCAGCGCCAGCTCCGTCTGGATCGCCGGCGTTTCCCGGCGGTTACGCGCGGGTTTTGCCCCGCTTTCCGGCCGCTCATGTTGCCGCCGCGCCCGTTCCGCCACTTGCGCCCTGTGGCGCCGGTACAGTTCACGCACCCCGTCGTATAACGCCAGGTTGCCCCGGATGAGATGAATGAAACCTCGGTGCAACACCGACAGAATATGGATGAAAAGAAAATCGGTGGCGAGAAGAATGCCCACAACACCCACCGTGACGGCGACCACGTTCGCGCCGATCACGCCAAAGTACTTCACCAGGAGCCCTTCGGACACGAAAGCGCCCACCGCGCCACCCCGGAACAACGCCGCCCCATCCGGGCTGTTGACCTGGGCCAGGCCCGCCGCCGCGAAGGTGACGACAAACAGGCCCACCAGGCGCGTAAGAAAGCGGTCCAGACGGCGGTGGCTGAAGAGCATGAGGGACCAAATGAGCGTAATCGCGTAGACCGCATGGCCCCCCTCGCCCACGGCCAAATCAAGCGCGCCCGCCACAAAGGCCCCCGGCGTGCCCAACAGGTTGGGGCCTTCGCTCATTCCCTCGAAGGTCCGCGGGCCTACATGACCATCAAAAAGGAGCGCCACCCCGAGCAATACCGTCAGGCCAAGCAAGAGAACGCCGGCAATCTCGCACTTCCGATCCGCGTCCATTTTACCAGTTATGCTCACTTATCGCAGCTCCTGGAGCCTTCTTGACGCGAAAGCCCTTCGCGAAAAAGACGATTTTCGGTGCGGCCACGACACAACCCCGTATGTTGTGGTTCTCCGTGCTGTAGTATACGAAATACGGGGGTCTACGCGGCCCACAAGGGGCGGGTAACAGGCTTTCCGATTATCCAATATACCTTTACGTGAGACCTCATGCCATGGCATCATAGCAGAGCAAGCCCATATATGCAACCAAGTATTGGGGTTATCCCTAGGAAAATATCTATATATGGGGTTGGCTCGTTGGTTTTGATACTTCCTCCTCGTATTCCATGAATAGCGATACATTATACCACGTAAAATATATTTTCACCTCAATATAAAAGGGTTTTACGATTTTTATGTCTTTTATTGTTTTTTATCAAACGATCAGGATAGCAAACGGTGCAGAATCCGGGCCCCCACGATAAGCAGGAAGCACCCCATGGCGAATCGTCGTTTGGGGAGGGTCAACACCCGGTTAATCCCTTTCCCCCAGGGCGAGGCGAGTTGCGCGCCCAGAAAGACCAGCGGAACAAGGGGCAGGTAGACGGCCCCCACGGTCCACGGGCGGTCGAAGGTCGCCGCGGCCGTCACGTGTGCCAGGGATCCCGCGGCGCTGGTGGCCACCATGACCATGTTGGACAGGCCGGCCACCCGGCGGTTGGTGGTGATGCCGGTCATCAATACCAGGGGGATGAGCAAAGCCCCGCCGCCGGTGCCCGTGGCCCCGCCGAAGGCCGCCGCGAAGAGGCCGATTCCCAACGGGACCAGGAGGTGCCGCCGCTCCTGTCCTTCCTGGACCGTGGGCGTTTCGAGGAAGAAGGTGCGCGCGGCCACCACGCCGAGAAAGACCATGAACACCCAAAGCACGGCGCGTTCGGGGAGCAGGCTCGTGGTCCAGGCGCCGAGAAAGCCGCCCGCAATGGCACCCAGGGCCAGGGAAAGCGCCTGCCGCCAGGGATAGCGCCCATCCTCACGGTGAAGACGCCACGTATTGAGCAGCGCCACGAAAAAGATGATGAAGAGGCTCGTGCCCTTCGCCGTGTGCGCGTCCATGCCGTCCACGAAGGTGAGAAAGGCGGGCACCATGATCAGCCCGCCGCCAAGGCCCAGGGCGGCGCTGAAGAGGCCTACGCCCATACCCAGGACCACCATGGCGGCCATGTGAACGACAAAATCCAACCCATCCCTCCGTGAGGGTCAGTGTACCCCAAACGGGGGGCGCCGCCGCCAATGGGCCTTCCCGGAATACCAGCCTTGGGGGCTCGCCTCTTACGTTTCCACGCGTACCGTGGGAATGCGTACCTGTCGGTCTTCCCGTGTCAGCGTATCCACATTCTGCCGGGGCCATGCTGTGTGCAAAACTGCAGACATGGCGTCCCGAAACTGACCGGAAAAGGGAGAAACTGTTTTACAGAACAACTTAGAGGGCATTGTTGATGCCCACAAGCAACCCGAGACGTCCCATCTCAGATTGGCGGAGAGGATATGTTTGTTTTGGGATTAGTTGCGCTCAAGTGGTTGTTGGGAATCTCCATTGCCTTCGATTTGGGCAATGCGCTTCCGCTCCTCTGCGGCCTTGCGCCTGAAATATAGCGTGAGCCATGACTCTGACTCTGACTTGGACTTGGACAGATAGAGCGTCAGGATTGTGAAAATTGGCGGCGTACCTAAGATCAAGAAAGCGACGAAGCCGGCGAAGTACCCAGCGGTGCGGTCCATGATCGCCGTGGCGACAAAGACTCCCACTAAGATGAGTAGGAAGACGTTTAATATGATTGCCACGAGCTTCATTCTTCAATCCTTCCAATTTTCAAGAACGATTAGATGGACCCGCAGATAGGATGCGGGCTTCTTCGTTTCTGCCTGTATATCACGCGTTTGAATGCTCTGTCAATTGCACGCTAAGCCATCCATTCAATGGGTTGCCGTTTGCTCGAGGCCACATTTCACACTTTGTTTGCCATGTTTCACGATTGATACGGGTCATTCCAAACATCATCTGCCGCACTCAACCCTTCATCTTCGCCGCTTCGTCCTTCGAACGCTACAAACAAAGTGTCATCTGCGGTGTTTCACACTTTATCTGTCGAGCTTCAAGTGTTCTTTCCAGGGCTGAACCAAAGGATTTGAGAAATCCATAATCGCCTATCATCCTTCGAAATCGGAAACGTCAAATCGCATAGCGAACACAGCCATCTGGTGCTCGAAGTGCATTTCCGCAAATTGATTGCTGGGAGGAATGTCAAACACATCCGCAAATCCAGCACTCTGCATCAGGGCGTTGGCAAAAGCATCGACCGGAGCGTTGGTCACGGTGTCATACGCATAGGTAATTTCCCCCACGTTGAGTTGCGTCCAATTCCGGGTCCAATCATGGACATCTCGTGAGAACCGACAGGCGCCTAAGAAACGAGTTCCGAAAATGCCCGCCCCCCCAAACAGCGCCCCGAAGTTATGAGCGATGTCTTCGAGGAAGCAAAACCACTCTTCCGGGTGCATGCGATGCATGCCGGGGAGAAACGGGAAGTGTACCGCACTGCAATTTCGGGATTCGTTCAGCAAATCCATTGGGATGCTGATGTCGGACATAGAAAGTGATTTCTTGCCGCACTGGAGTTCTGCAACCAAGGGCGCTGATGCAAAGAGCATTTCGCCCGGCGAATTCATCAGGCCGAAGGCACCGAGGCAGCCGCTGGAATTGCGAAAGAGCACATCGCGACAGTGTTTGAAGATTCCTTTATTGCCGCTGAACGGTGGGAAGTTCTTTAGTAGGAAAAGTTGCTCCTGGTCTATCGACCAACTCTTGCCGTTCGTTTTCTTGTTCTGAATGATACACAGCCTTTGAAAGAGGCGCTCGGAACCCTTCGTGACAATGCTGATAATTGCCATGTCGCCGAGTTCTTTGGTGACGGGCTTGTCCATGTAGTTGAATTCGACGTAAGAACGCGAGCCATGAAGCATGTTGGCATGCAGCTGAATAGGGCCATACAGTTTTCCGTTCGCAGCATCGACTAACCTCTGAACGAGAGCGACCTCGTTGTCATTGCAGGAATACCCCTGCCCCAACGCCTGATAGAAATCGTGGCTCGATTCATTCTGGAAGCGAGTGAAACCATCGTCTGCGGAAAGTCGTGCAATCGCCTCGAATAGTCGTCTCATTTCTCGTTCTTTTTTCATACTTACTTGTCCTCGAATGAAGCCGACTTGCTGGCCTTCATCTATTCGTCCAATTCCACCGCGTCGAATCGTCAAGGGGTGCAGATCTGCTGATACCACGGAAACGCGCACTGCTGCACTAGGAAGGGATCTCCGTGTTGAGGTACGCTATCGTGTATTCAGTAAACGATTTAACCTAAAAACGGCAGTTGGCACAGTGGTATCTTCTTCAAACTATGGACAGCATGGACTTTATGGACGACACGGACACAAGGAGAACTCACCCAGAGGGTCGAAGCCTATATTATCCATGAGGTCCATAGTGTCAATGACTTACCACGCCACGCCGTTTCTTAGAGGGTGTTTGCAAAGGCCCTATGCCTTTGGGAGGGGTAACCTTTTGCTCATGAGGTTTATCATGGCGATGAGCACCATGGCTTCGCTGTTCTCGGTCAATTGCTCATAGTCCTTTGAGAGCCTTCGGTATCTGCC
>JAJRTN010000181.1 GCA_024278275.1 Candidatus Hydrogenedentota bacterium | reverse complement strand
CTTAGACAACATGGACCCGAGGTAAACGCGCCACGGTGGGACTCCCCGGAACAGGCATCTTCTACACCACGACTTTTCCGGGCGGAAGCGGGGCGGGCCGGGGAAGCCGATCTTCCGCCGTCGCGCCGCCCCCTTCCATTCGTGCCGAGGACCGGTTAACACTGGGGTTTTTCAAGCGATTGATCACGCCGGACGACGAGAAGGCCCTGGTGGACGGTTGTCGGGAAGTGGCCCTTGGAAACGAGGAAAAGGCGTTTCAACACCTCGAAAGGGCGATCCACCTGGCCGATGGCGCATACCTTGCCGGCTTCCTGGCCCTGAAGAAAAATCGCGTGGAGAAGGCCGCGCGCTACCTGGCGGCGGCCGCCGAGAAGCGGAGTAGCCTGGGCCGCTACTTCGCCAAGTATGGCATTTCCGCCGTCATGAATCTGCCAGTCACGGACGAAATCACCGCACATGTCGGCCCGGATCTTCGGGGTGTACTGTTGGGCCTGGTGGAAGCCTACCAATGCCGGAAACGCTGGGAGGATGCCGGTGCATGCCTGGAGCGGTTACGACGTCTTGAGCCCGGTGACGTGGTGGTCAAGCTCTCCCTGGCGGAGTTGCTCCTGGAAGCCCGGTCGGGCGACAAGGACGCCTGCCGAAGAATCGTCCGCCTGGGCGAGGGCATCGAGAATGAAACGTCTATCCACGCGGCGTTGATGCTTTACAAAGCCAGGGCACTGCGACGCCTGGGGCTGGCCACCGCGGCCCGGGACACGTTAACCGCTGCTTTGCGTCGCAAGAAGGATCGTTCGCGCGACTTGCTTAACGCCCTTCGCTACGAACGGGCCCGGGTCTACGAAGACCTGGGGCAAAAATCACGGGCCCGCGCCGACTTCGAAAGACTCTACGCGGAGGCTCCGGACTACGAGGATGTGGTGCAACGATTGGGGCTGTAGGCACCTGGCGATGGCGTTTGGCTCACGTTGCGGGGATATCCACGCGGAAAGGACGGTAGCGGTGGTATTCGCGAGAAGGCCTTTTCAGCGAGACTGCCCCATGATTCCCGGTTTCACAGGTGCCTCGGGGAAGAAAGACATGTTTTTTCGCCATGTCATCCGAAAAAGGTTTTCGCCCGGGAACCCGTCGCCGACCGTTTATTTCGCCACCATTTCACCCGATTCGTTTTCGTAGCGCTGACTGGGCTTCATCAGGGACAGGCGCGCTTTGAAAAAGGTCTCCTGCACGGCGGACAAGGCGTTGGGGGGGAAATTGCCGGCCTTGACAATGCCCTCGTAGATGGACCAGCGGTTGGCGTTTTCGCCCATTACCAGCAGGGCGTGTCGGTCACGTTCCGCACGGGTGGTGTTTTTCTTGTAGGTACTGTTGCGCTGTATGTAGACCAGGCCCGAGCGCTTCTCGTAAAGATACCCGGTGTCCAGGAACTCCGACAGTAATGCGTGACGCGCGGCGCGATTTCGGATGGCCTGCCGGATTTCAGGGGTATCCAGGACGATACCGCCCGTTCCCTTAATCTCCGCTTCCCTGTCGCCGCGAGCCACCGCCTGCTCGATGCGCAGGGCCACGTCTTCGAGTGCTTCCCTGGGCAAAGCCGTATAATCGGGCGTCATCCGGACGAAAGCGTTGGTCGATGCACATCCGGTCAATGCCGTCACGAGGATTACGGTGAGTGCAACGTTACGCATGGCTACCCTCCAGGGGGTGGGTGACCACCCGGTTTTTTCCCAGTCTTTTCGCGGTATAGGCGGCGTCATCGGCGGCCCGCAACAGGTCTTCCGCCTTATCCATCATGGGCAGGTGATATTCGCCCACTCCCACGCTAACGGTGATCCGCGTATTCGCGGGCAGGTGCTTGAATTGATGGTCGGCGATCATCTTCCGAAGCCGCTCGGCCTGTTGTTTTCCCCCTTCCACGTCGGTCTGCGGCATGAGAACCACGAATTCTTCACCGCCGTAGCGGGCCAGGGTGTCCACTTTCCGCACGCAGCGACTACAACAGTCCGCGATCTCGCGCAGCACGCTGTCGCCGACCAAGTGCCCATGGGTATCATTGATTTGCTTGAAGTTGTCCACGTCGATGAGCATACAGGAGAGGGGCTGTTGATACCGCCGTGCGCGATCAGCCTCTTTTTCCAGGCGATCAACAAAATACCGGTGATTGAAGAGTCCCGTGAGGCCGTCGGTCACGGCCAGGTGTTCCAGGCGATCATTGGCCACCTGGATGCTCTCGAAGAGATGGGCGCGTTGGAGCGCGTTCGAGGCCGCCTCGCAGACCACTTCGAGAAAACCGATTTCCCTTATCGAAAAACCGGATTCCGCGCGGGCGGTTCGCAACATGAGTGAGCCGATATTCTCGTCGAAGAGGACCACGGGAACCACCACCAGTGCATGAATACCCGCCTTGGCCAAGGCATTGGCGAAGGGCCGGGTCAGGGGCTCCTTCGACACATCGTTGATAACCACCTTGGATTCCGAAGTCAGCGCCCGGGTCAGTTCGGGATACTTGTCGAGATCGATATGCCGGTCGACCACGGAAGCATCCTCGTGAGATGCGAGCACATGTCCGGTACCCCTGTATCCCCAGACCCGCACGATGGAACATCGGTTGCATGCAATGCTCTTGGCAATTTGCTCCACAAACACATAAAGGATATCGTGCGCCCTGCGTTTGGCCGAAATAGCCTTGAGGATATCAAGAACCGTGAACAGGTCGGCGCGGTCCAGGGTGGCTTCCCGCCGCTGATGGGAAAGCACCTCGGCATGGAAGACCATAACGCGCATGGCGTGTTCGCATGAGGGGGCCGGGCCGTCCACCGGGTACGTCCCATGCGCCAGGACAGCCTCGAGGAGTAAACGGGCGTGAAGGGCGTGAACGGACCAGGCACCCGTGAATGCCGTTTCCCGGGGAGGGGCCTGGGACACCCCCGCCATGGCAATGACGCCTTGTGAGCCGACGGCCACGAAGAAACGCTCCCGCTCCCCCACTCCGGGTGGGAGCGGGTGTTCCTCAATGCCCGGCGGAAGGGAGGGCGAAGGGCCGACACAGCAGACCCGCCCGGTGGATCGGGGCAAACGCTTCAGGTCCGGGACATGCCCGGCGGTCGCATGGTCCAGCACGACCAGGGCGTCCTTTCCCAGGAAACCTTCGATTTCGTCGATAATCCGATTCACCAGGCCGTGGTAATGATCCAGTTCGCAGAGCGACACCACCTCCGCCATGGGCGTGCCTGCGGCGGTCATTCGATCAAGGAGTGTATTGTTCAATCCCTTCCACCAGACGTCCAATCGGTTCCGTCCGGGCCTTTCCCTCGGTAACGTTCTCCATCCCGCAGCCAAACGGTGTGCCTCAGGCTCCCCCGGCTCCTGGCGGAATACTCGTGTGAAGCGTTATTGTAACGGTTTACGGCCCGAACAACCAATAGACTCCTTTAATAGTCTATGCCGGGACTGGCAGGGGGGAGTTAAAGTGACGAATGGAGCCGTAATCATGGGGTGAAAGGATTTCCGGGCGCCGGCGCGGAGGTTGGATGAAATGCACTCCATGAGGTTCTCCTATGCAGGGTCCATATCATGGTGGGCCTTGGCCCACCATGGAGCGCCCTGTTGGCACGGAACTGCCGGCGGGCTGGCCCCTATCATGGCGCCCCGCATTTGCGGAGATGACGGAAATACGATAGGGGTTGGGGAATCAGGGCGATTCCGGCAGCGTTGCGGGATCAAAGTGATCGACGATTTCCACGGGGGTGGAACGTACGACCAGGTCATAGAGTTCTTCCACCATTTCGTTGTAGAGGCGTGGACAACCGGAGGAAATGTAGTGCCCGACCGTGTCGGGGGCCACGGTGCCGTGAATCCCCAAATCGGTGGGCAGATCCTCGGCTTCGGGTACCAGGGGCATCCAACGGGAACCCAGTTCATTCCCGGGGTCGCCCGGCGGCACGGGATCACGCCCTTTTGGGAACCACGTGGGGTTTTTCTGCTTGTTTCCGATCCGATACTTCCCGAGCGCGGTTTCATGCCCCGGCCGCCCCAAACCAACCCGGTAACGCTTGAAAACACCACTCCGGTCGAGGAGAAAGAGGCGGCAGGTCTCGCGTTCAATGATAATCCGGAAGTCCTTCGGGGTGTATTTCAGACGCTGCCCCGGCTGGATTCGTCTTGCGTCGGCAATACCGTTGGCCCGAATAAGCAGTCCCTGGGTCGTGTTCAGTTTGATCCCGATGTCGGTGAGGTTGTCCCCGGGGCGAACCACGTAGTAATCGCACTCCGGCGTTTCGGCCTCCGAAAAGATCAGGGCCACATTCAGCCGCCCCAGTTCGTCCAGGGCTTCGTTCCAGGTATCACTGTTCCATGGCGCGTCGTAGAAGGCCTCCCTGAAGCGGTCGCGGGCTTCGACGCGTTTTCCCGCGCGCTCGGCATCTCGTGCAAGTCCCATAAGGGCCGGGGCACGCATGCCCGGCGGCGATTTTTCCGCCAGGGCGCGAAAACGGGTCACCGCCTGCGCGTAGTTCCCTTCCTCTTCCTCCATTTGGGCCAGTCGCAGGGTGGCTTCGGGCAGGTACGGACTTCCCGGAAAGTCCCGAATGACGCGCGCTAGATGTGATTTCGCCGCTTCCATGTCGCCATCGGCCTCTTCGGAACGCGCCAGAAGGAGCAGGGCTTTGGGGGTCACGGCGGGGTCATCCACGCGGCGGATTACGGGTGCCAGCAACTGGCGCGCCTCGTCCGTTTTTCCCGTTTCGACAAGTTGATCGGCCCGGGCAAGCAACTCGGGCGCCCGCGTGCGGATTTCACCGCCGCCAAAGTCACGTTTGAACCAATCGGTGGCGCGCATCACACCGTAGGCGAGGGCCACCAGGAGCAGGAGAACAACGATGATCCTGGCCAGACTGGGGTCCCCGGGTCTTTTTCGGCGCATGCGCCGTCGTGTTCCGGCCATCAGATCCGCGATTCCGCGAGACGGGTCAAGTCAAGGAGCAATTCCGTCATGGATTGGTAGCGCTTGTTGATATTGCGACGCATGGCTTTCAGGATGATTCGATCCAGGGCGTGGGGAATGGTTGGATCCTTTTCCGAAGGGCGTGGCCACTTGTAGGCGGGACTCATGATCTGCTTGGAAAGTTGTTTACGATCCTTGGCGGAACAGGGATGTTCCCCGGTGAACAGTTCGTACATGGTGAGGCCAAAAGAAAAAATATCGGAGCGCACGTCCAGGTTCTCTTTTTTCAACTGTTCCGGGGACATATACATGCGGGTCCCCCCCCCTTCGTGCATCCAACGGGTTCGCCAACTGGCGCGGGACTTGGAGAGGCCGAAATCCACAATTTTCACCTGGCTTCCATCCCGGGAGAAAAGGAAGTTCTGCGGTTTAATGTCACGGTGGATAATGTTGTTCTGGTGAAGGAAATCCAGTCCCTCGCAGAGTTTGATGCAGAGCTGGATTTTCTGCTGCAAATCCAGGTTGGCCCTTTTGATGTATTCCTTGAGATCGGGACCATCGATAAACTCCATCAGGAGACAGCGCCGCTTGTTGCCCTCGCGGTCTTCCTGGACCACCACTTCCTTGTGCATCTTGATAATGACGGGGTGATCGAGGGAGCCGGCCATGAGCACTTCACGTCCCAGGTAGTCGCGCTTCCGGCGCTTTTTGTCCAGGTCGTATTGACGGTGCAGCACTTTAATGGCTACGGTCCGGTCGTTGGCGCGGTCAATGGCCTTGTAGACCGTGCCCATGCCGCCTTTGCCGCAGGGTGCGAGGATCTCGTAGGGGCCCACGTGGCTCAGCTCGAACTCCCCGCTTTCGGCATCAATGCTGCCGGTGTCATCGCCTTCGCCCAGAAAGCCGTCTTCTCTTCTGAAAAGCCGCTTTATCTTCTTGATGGGTAACATTTCAAATAATTCCCCGTTACTTCGAACGCTTTGGGATACCCGTACCGTATCACCGTTATGAGTTCCGGGATGGCTCCCATGCCAACCTTTCTATGTCCGTTTCCAATGGGAAGTTCCTGCGGGAACCGCTATTTCTTTCATTATATCACGGACCACCGACTGAACCGTTACGCGCCGGAGGCGGCTTTCCGGGTTTAATATAAGGCGGTGTTCGAGCACCACCGGCGCCAGTCCTTTCACATCATCGGGAATGACGTAACCGCGCCCCATTACGGCGGCCAGCGCCTGGCTCGCCCGATAGAGCATCATGGCGGCCCGGGGGCTTGCGCCCAGCGTGAGGTGGGTGGAGTCCCGGGTTCGGTTCACCAGGTGAAGCATGTAGTCCCGCACTTTTTCGTGGACGAAGACCTCGCCGATGGATTGGCGCATACGGGTGACCGTGGCGGCATCGGTTACCGGCCGGAGCGTGGAGATGGGATGTTCCCCGCGGCTGCGTTCAAGGAGCTTTGCCTCGGCCGCCAGGCCGGGATACCCCAGGCTCAGGCGCATCATGAAACGATCCAACTGCGCTTCCGGCAGCGGGAAAGTGCCTTCGTGCTCCACGGGATTTTGGGTGGCGAAAACCGCGAAAGGTTGATCCAGCGTGTAGGTTTGACCATCCATGGAAACCTGTCCTTCCGCCATGGCTTCAAGCAGGGCGGACTGGGTCCGGGGCGTCGCCCGGTTTATCTCGTCGGCCACGAGAACCTGTGAAAAAATGGGCCCTCGGCGAAACTCGAAGGCTCTCGTCTGCTGGTTAAAAATGGAAACACCGGTCACGTCACCCGGGAGCAAATCGGGCGTGCATTGAATTCGGGCGAAGGAACAGCCGCTGGAGGTGGCCAGAGACCGGGCCAGCATGGTTTTGGCCACGCCGGGAACATCCTCAAGAAGGACGTGTCCACCGGCGAGAAAGGCCGCAACGGCCGCTTTCACGACGGAAGACTTGTCCAGGATGACCGACTCGATATTGGCCACCAAGTCTTTTACAGTCTGCCTGAATTCACCCAAGGAACCCCTCCTCCCGGAAAGCCACGAAAATCGTATACACGAGCCAGCCCCCCCACCTTTCACCGCGCTGGAACGCTTTGAAAAGCGGAGAATCCATCATCAAGCAGTTGGCGCGAGCCGCGAAAGTGTTCACCAGCCTGTTTCCAGACAACGAACAACAGGCCTCCATGGAGAGCCGGGCGCTTTTCGTTATTCCGAACCTATGACCAGCTTGCATCCGCATCGGCAACGCGGTGGGAAATGTTCCATGGCCGCCAAGGGATAGAAAACGGCTCACGAGGGATATTTTCAGCGTTTTCACAGACGCCACCTGAAGCGTATGGGCGTTTTCATGCTGGAATAACAGGCATCGTGCTTCGCCAGTCCGGGATGACAGTCCCGTGAACACTTACCCGGTTACTTTGCGGGGCGGTGTCGCCGAAAGTCAAGCCGGAGGCGTCGAGGCATTTGCAACAACGGGGATCTGCCTGCATGCCACGGGAGGGAGCATGTGGCGGTTCGTTGAAAATCCCGCAAACGGCAATTCGCGATGTGTGTTGACATTCCATGGAGGTGGTATACTGGGTTAAGCGTGTTGGGAAGGCGTGTGTTGAGGCGTGACGTGCGCGGGGCCGTGGCGCTCCAGCCAGAGGAACAGAGCCATGCGTTATGCAGTGTGTGTTTGCGCCGCACTTCTTTTGAGTTGCGGATGGGCTTGGGCCGATTCCATCACCGTGGGTGGTGTCACCCATGACAACGTTTTGGTGCGCGAAGGGTTGGAAACCTGCTTTGTGCAATTCCCTTCCAATGGTGGGCTCCAAAGCTTTGCCAAGAGCGACGTGAAGGGTTTCACGATTTCCGGTGACCCGGCGGAACGCGCCGTTTTACGGGCCCAATGGAAAGCGGCGCGGGGCATACCGGCCACCGTGCGGGAGGAAAAGCCCGACCGCCCGCGGTTGAACGAGGTCACCACGCCCGGGGATCGTAAACCGGTGGATCTCAGGGGGCCGTCCAAGAAAAGGGTTCGCAGCTCCGGGAGCTTCATGGGCGACGGCAAATTCATGTTGGGCACCGGGAAAACACCTGCTGCACGCGCTTTGATGCGTAATTATCCCACACCACGGCGATTTCGCGAGAGACCGGTCACTCGTGCTTACCGGTTTAACAACGCGGCAGGCGCCCTGCCCAGGGTTGTTTTGAACCGCCAGGCGCAGTTTGCGGGTGGCGGTTTCTCGGGGTCCGACGGTGGTTTTGGCGGTTCCGGCGGTTCCGGCGGTTTTGGCGGGAATCGGGGGGGGGTTGGTGGGTTCAATGGTGGTGGCTTTGGCAACAACAATAATGGCGGCTTCGGCGGTAACCAGAACCGTGGCGGATTTGGGGGGGGTGGCGGTGCTTTTGGCGGTAACCGGGGTGGGGGCGATATCACCGCCATCAGTAACATTTCCCAGTTGTTTTCAACTTTTGACGATCGGCGCGTGGGCGAGGTTCCGGCGGTTATATCCCTAGGCACGCAGTCTTTGGCGCCATACCCTCCTTTCTAGTCCTTACCCGTGAAGTTCTGTACAATACCAATAGTTACAAAGGCGTGTTGGCCTCCCGCGTCCGTCATGCCCTTGAAAACGGGAATCCACGGGAAAGATCGAGGTGTCGCCCCCATCCAGCAAGACGCCTGTTTTTCTTTCCGTAACATTCGTTTGATTCGGGAAGATACGGGCTTTCTGGCCGCGCCTCCGGTGGTCCGTGGCAAGGGAACGGATTCAGGATGACCACGGATTGCGACACTGACATCTTTTCCGGGCAATATGCCGCCGTGCATGGTCGCCGGTTCGTTGCGCGTGAAGAAACCCGCAGCTTGGACGAGGCATTGGCGCAGGCCCTTTGGTACGACCAGTGCCTGCCCGAGGGTGAATTGCGCACCGTGGAGGGGCACCGGCTCAAGGTGGTCTCGCCCGGGTATTGGAACCGCGTGGAAGGCCCGGATTTTCGCGGTGCCCAGATCGAATTCAATGGTGTGCTCCACGCGGGCGACGTGGAGATTCATCTGGAGCACGGCGGCTGGAAGGCCCATGGCCATCACCGCGACCCGCGGTACAACGCGGTCATCCTCCATGTGGTGTGGCAGCGTGAAGCACCACGCCATGCCGTGGAAACCGCCGATGGACGGCGATTGCCCACGCTCCTGCTGGGAAACCTTTCGGCGGCGGACCGGGCGGCGGCACGACAGCGCCTGGGCGACGGGAACGGCGTGCCGTCGTGCAGTCCCGTGCCGGGCGCCTGCGCCGGGCTCCTGCCACGGCAGGGCAGCGCGCCCCTGGCACGGATGCTGGACCTGGCGGGGGAATGGCGTATGCTTGAAAAGGCGCGGATACTGGGCGCGCGCATGGCACGTGTGGGACCGGAGCAGGCGGTCTACGAGTCGTTGGCCCATGCCTGTGGTTACAGCCGCTTCAAGGACGGTTTTCGAGAAATAGCGCGCCATTTTCCTTATGAGCGGGCGCGCCAGTTGGCCCAGCAGGACGGGATGCTTCTTGAAGCGGGCCTGCTTCAAGTCGCGGGCCTGTTGCCGGACGGGTTGGCGGCCCGTATCCCCCACTTTGAACGTCTCCAGGAACTGCGCAGGAAACACCTTCCGGGGCTGCGCAGTCTTCCCATCACGTGGACGCGCGTGGGGGTGCGGCCCAACAATAACCCCGAGCGGCGGCTGGCGGGCCTTGCACGGATCCTGGCACGAACCGCAAGGGAAGGCCTGGTGGATACGCTGGAGGATCTGTGGCGCGAAGAGATGCCGCCCCTGGCGCGCCGTCGGGCTTTCGAGAAACTCTTTCCCCCCGCCGTGGGGTTCTGGGCCACCCATTGCACCTGGAGCGGAAAGCGTCTCGCCACGGCAGGTGCGCCCTTGGGTGCGGGCCGCGTGCGCTCCATCATCGGCAATGTCTTTGTAACGGCGGCATTGGCCCTGGCACGCGCTCGTCGCGACCGGGCACGGGAAGAACGGATCCATGCTTTCTTCCGCGCACTGCCGATGGAGCCGCGCAATCACGTCGTCCGTCACATGGCATGTCGTCTGCTTGGGGACGCCAAGCCGCTCAAGCTGAACTTCCAGCGACAACAGGGCATGCTTCAGTTGTACCTGGACTGGTGCGAACCGAATCCATCCTGTCGGAACTGTGCCATGCATGGGCATCTCGGCCAGATGTTTGGTGGTTGAGGCGGAAACCATGAAGGAAGGCATGGGCCTGCGTCAATTTTGGGGGTTTTCATGCGGCGCGCTGCTCCCAGTATTCCTCGAACCGTCCTGATTGAATGACGCAACGCAGTGCGGTGATTGCGTTTGCGCCGCGTACGGTCCACTCCATGCCGGATTGTTTGAG
>JAJRTN010000019.1 GCA_024278275.1 Candidatus Hydrogenedentota bacterium | reverse complement strand
GTTTATGACTCTACAGGCGCAACCCAATTATAGGACACTTTTTTTGGGCATTGCAGCAAAAGCCGCGCCCCATAACAATCTCGAACCAACATCTCGCCTAAACAGGCATCAACAAAACGATTATGGGGCAGGCTCTACATACTCCACAGGAGGTGATCTCTTATGACGACGACCAAGAAGAAAGCCTTTGATTGCGTGGCAATGATGCATGCGGGTGGTTTGCGCATCCACGAAGAATTGAAGGACAAGACGCGCGAAGAGAAACTTGCGTATTGGCGCGCGCGTGATGAAGCGGCCCGGCGGGAGCATCCGCGACTCCGCGAATTGGACCATGCGGAGCACCTGGCCAAGTGAAGCGTATCGGCTATGTGTCTGAGCAGGCAGGTGCTTTTGCTTCTATAACACGCTGTCGGAAGCGGTGGCCGCGGTGGATTCGGGGGGCACGATCAAGATAAAGGGGGGCATCGCGACGATCACCGAACCCATCCGGATCACCAAGCCGGTACGGATTGAAGCGGTTTGAAGGGAGAAGTAGCAAGGGTGAGGAGAAAGGGGACACTTTCTTGCCGCTTCATGGATGTGCGTTACGCTCCCCCCATACCGTCATTCCCGCTCTCCTACACCGTCCGTAGTTGGGGGAACATGATCACTTCCCGAATCGAGGCGGAATCGGTCACCAGCATGGCGAGGCGGTCGATGCCGATGCCCAGGCCCGCCGTGGGCGGCATACCCACTTCCAGGGCGGTGATGAAATCCTCGTCGAGGTACTGGGCTTCGTCGTCGCCCGATTCGCGCAGTCCCACCTGCTGTTCAAAGCGCGCCCGCTGGTCGATGGGGTCGTTCAATTCGGAGAAGGCATTGCCGATTTCAAGACACGCGATGAAGGGCTGGAAGCGCTCCGTCAGGGTGTCGTCGCCGCGCTTCTTTTTTGCCAGCGGCGAGATTTCGATGGGGTAGTCGTAGAGGAAGGTGGGCTGGATGAGGTGGGGCTGCACCCGTTCCGACATCACCTCATCGACGATCTTGCCGTAGTCCATGTTGGGGGCGATGTCCACGCCGATGCTTTCGGCCCGCCGGGCCGCCTCGTCCCGGTCGCGGGTGGATTCCAGGTCGATCCCGGCGTGTTCCCGGATGGCGTCATGGAGGGTCATCCGTTTCCACGGGCGCGTCACGTCGATGGCGTGGCCCTGGTATTGGAAGGACGGGCCGCCCACCACCGATTCAATGACGTGGACCAGCATGTCCTCCGTCTCTTCCATGAGGCCCATGTAGTCCTGGTACGCCTCGTAGAGTTCCATGGTGGTGAACTCGGGATTGTGCCGCGTGTCCACGCCTTCGTTACGAAAACACCGGTTGATCTCGAAGACCCGTTCGAAGCCGCCCACGATGAGCCGCTTGAGGTACAGCTCGGGCGCCACGCGGAGGTAGAGATCCCGGTCGTAGGTGTTGTGGTGGGTGATGAAGGGTCGCGCCGTGGCACCGCCGGGGATGGGGTGGAGCATGGGCGTTTCCACTTCGAGAAAGCCCCGCGACGCCAGCCAGGTCCGCATCACGTTGACCAGGGTGACGCGCTTGCGGAAGGTTTCGAGCACTTCCGGGTTCGACACCATGTCCAGGTAGCGCCGGCGGTAGCGGGTTTCCACGTCCTTCAGGCCGTGAAACTTCTCCGCCGCCGGCCGCAGGGACTTGGTGAGCATTTCATAGGACTCGGCCCACAGGGTGATCTCGCCCCGCCGTGTCCGCCGCACCGCGCCCCGGACACCGATGAAATCGCCGATGTTCAGATCCTTCAGCGTCTCGAAAACTTCCTCGCCCACCTGCTTCTTGCCGAGGAAGACCTGCACCTTGCCGCTTTCATCGCGCAGATCGATCCAGTTGCTCTTGCCCTGGTCGCGAATGGCGACAATCCGCCCGGCCAGTGCCTGGGCGGTCAGCTCCGCCGGCTTTTCCTCCGTCGCCCCGGCTTCCAGCGCCTCGAACTGCCGGCACAATTCACCCAGGGTCAACGTCCGGCTGAAGGCATACTTGAAGGGTTCGTCCCCCCGCGCCCGGATGCGCTCCATCTTGTCGATGCGGTGCTGGATGAGTTCTTGTTCGGTGGTGTGGTGTTCTTCTGTCATGATGCTCTCTTCTGTCGCTGCATTATCACCGGTGTTTCTTCTATGAGCATGTGGCGGGAAACCAATTGCGCAATGTCTCGACCATCTCCTTAAACGCCGGGTCCTTGCATCTTTTTACAGATGCATTCTTGACAATTCTGCCATAAATCGAGGAAGACCTTGGTTGGCGAGTCTCATGAAGTACGGCCTCAACGGCCTCCTTGGGACGTTCGGGCTTCCCGGACTGGACGAAACCAAAGCCCTCCTGAACGAGCCAAGACCGCAGTTCTCCGGGGCCGGGCCAGTGCAACGCCTTGACCACGTGTGGTGAATCCATCCAGATCCAGTTTTCAAGCTCCGGGTCGATTACAATGGCCTTCGTTGTTCCAGATGGCCAACCCGCCAGAGTCAGGTTCTTTTCAATTCGGGCCTTGATTCGGGCAGGGGAAGGCGCACCGCCCCACTCGGCATCAAGAATCACCAACGCATGCCGATGGCTGTTTCCATAGCTGCGTAGATACTCGTGCGCCTGCAGAAAGACACCGGGGTCGTTTTTTCCAATCGCCACGATCAAATCGGTGTCAGGGTTGAAATCAAAGGCGCCACAACCCAGCCGATGGTGGAAATGCTTCTGTCCGAGAAAACTCTTGCAGACTATCTCCATGTTTTTGTCCGCTACGAGAATAATACAGTCTCGCTTCGTCACGACAGGATCCCCGCGGCGAACAAGTCACCCAGTGCCATCTGTCCATGCCAGTCCCTGAGGCGAGGGTGTTGCCCGCCGTGCAGTACTGCAACTGCGCCGCTTTCATCTTTTGAGAAGCAGAGGATTTGTTCCTTCGTGGCGAGACTCAGCGCTACCGGTGAATGGGTCGCGCAAAACACTTGACTATCGTAAATAGAGCCAAGCGACTGCATGACGGTTTCTATCGCACGCGGATGAACTCCGTTTTCGGGTTCCTCCACAAGTACCACCGTCGGCGGTTCACGGAGATAGGCAAGGAGCGTCAGTGCAAGCATACGCAGCGTTCCATCGGAAAGTACCCATGACGGGGCCGCCAGACCTGTGGCATATTTCAACACGACATAGCGCGCCCGGTTCTCCTCACGCTCTCGGGTCAAAACGGTATCCAACTCTGGCAAGGCCGTCCGCAGATGCCGTATCCATTGCTTCAGTCGTTCAGGATCGTTTTTCTCGAGATCCCACACGACCCAGGGCAGGTTGGAGCCATCGGGAAGAAAGCCTTTCGGGGTTCCCGGCGGGGACGGTAGTCGCATGGCTTCTGCGTTCAGCGCCAACCGGTACACCCCCTCCATGAGAAACTGCTTAAACCATATGGCAACCGGGAATTTCTCCTCGTCTTCGGGCAGATTGGCCAAAGCGGACTTTGCCGGCCCCAAGCGAAACTGGTTGTTCCATGCCGTTGTCTCCGATCTGAAGTAGTCGTTCCCCGATTCAGAAATTTTGTTGACAACCTTTCGCCAACCAGAGGGGCTTTTTTTTCCCGGCCCCGTCACAATACTATTGAAAAAGAATTCGGGTTGGGCGACCACACTCCGCGGTTTCTGGCAAAGCCAGAAAGTCTCGTTTCGAATTTCCAGATGAGGGGTGACAGACAATGATATCTCATACCGGCAATACCCGTAATTGTCGTCGCGCCGAAGTTCTTTCGGAATAATTGCCGTGACAGCCACCTCAATGGGATCGCCCCGGCCCATCCAAGTGAGGTCAATGGGATCCTCCGCACGTTGGGGAATTCCTTCCGAAACTGCCCCGAAGATCGCATGGTCAAGCCCGGAACGAAGTACGTCACGCAGAAGGTGAATGGCCTCGAAAAAAGTGCTCTTTCCTGTTGCGTTCGCGCCCACGAGCAGGTGGAATCCCGAGAGATCCACGGAGACATGCCGAAGCGCACGGAAACCGGCTACTTCGAGTCGATGGATCATTTCAATTCCTTTCTTGCGTAGGGTAAAGACTCACGGCGCATGTCCCGCAACCGCCAGCCCTAGTTCCGGCTTTTCTGCTCCAGCTTCCACTTGAGGTAGGCCGCCACGAACAGTTCCAGGTCGCCGTCGAGAACCCGGTCCACGCTGCCGGTTTCGGCATTGGTGCGGTGGTCCTTCACCATCTGGTAGGGGTGGAGCACGTAACTGCGGATCTGGCTGCCCCAGGCCACGTCCTGGTGGCCGTCGCGTTGGGCGGCAAGTTCGGCTTCTTTCTTCTGCATCTCGATGTCGTAGAGTTTAGCCTTCAGCATGTTGACCGCCACGGCGCGGTTCTGATGCTGGCTGCGCTCCACCTGGCAGGACACGACGATGCCCGTGGGCAGGTGGGTGAGACGGACGGCCGAACTGGTCTTGTTGACCTTTTGCCCGCCCGCGCCGCTGGAACGGAACACGTCCATTTTCAGGTCTTCCTCGCGCACCTCGATCTCGATGTCCTCGTCGATTTCGGTGAGCACCTCCACCGCACAGAAGGAGGTGTGCCGCCGGGCGGAGGCGTCGAAAGGCGAAATGCGCACCAGGCGGTGTACGCCGGCCTCGGACTTGAGGTAGCCGTAGGCGTTGTACCCGGTGATACGCAGGGTGACGCTCTTGAGTCCCGCCTCATCGCCGGGCTGGTATTCGAGCACCTCCGCCTCAAAACCCTGGCGTTCGCAATAGCGGGTGAGCATGCGGTAGATCATTTCCGCCAAGTCGCACGATTCCGTGCCGCCAGCGCCCGGATGAATGCTGAGCAGCACGGTTTTTCCGTCGCGGGGGTCGTTGAAGAGACTGTTGAACTCCAGCTTGGCCAGGCGCGATTCGAGATCCGCCCTGAGCGCGCCAATCTCCTCCGCCATGGAGGCGTCTTCCTCCTGTTGGGCCATCTCGATCAGCAGCGCCGCCTCCTCGATATCCGTTTGCAGGGCCTCGGGGGCTTCCACCGCGTTCTTGAGCTGCTTCAGTTCCTGCACGACTTTCTGCGCCGTTTCGGGGGTGTTCCAGAAGCCTTCTTCCGCCATTTGCGCTTCCCGTTCGGCGATCTTCGCCTTCGTGGTCTCCACGTTGAGGGCGGCGCGCAGTTCGTTCAGGCGTTCCTGGTAACCCTGGATATGCGTATGCTCTTCTTCGTACATGGGCTCTCTTTTCTTATGAAAAAACGGGTACGTATTCCACCAGATAGTACAGCACCGGCGCGGCGAAGAGATAGCTGTCGCAGCGGTCCAGCACCCCCCCATGGCCCGGGAAGATGGTTCCCGAGTCTTTCAGCCCCGCTTCCCGTTTCAGCAGCGATTCGGTCAGGTCGCCCAACTGGCCCGCCACCGACAGCCCCGCGGCGGTCGCCAGGTAGAGCCACCAGGGCCAGGCCGGAAACAGGGCGCCGCCCAATGCCCATATGGCCGCTCCGCCAAGCACGGCAAAGGCTACGGCCCCCAGGGCACCCTCCCGGGTCTTGTTCGGACTGATGCGCGGCGCGAGCTTGTGTTTTCCGAAAGCCGATCCCACCACGTATGCCCCCGTGTCGGAAAGGGCCACCACGGCGATGAGGAAGGTCAGCAGTCCGGGTCCCGTGGGGCCTTCGCCGTGGAGCGCGCCGAAATGGGCCCCCATCCAGCCGACGTAAATCATGCCGAACAGGGTGACCGAGACATCCTGCAGGGCGGGCAGATCGCCGCTTTCCTGGCGCATTCCGCGGATCGCCACGGTCAGCACCATGATGGAAACATAGGTGATGGCAAGGACCCAGGCGACCTCGCGCACCCCCAGCCAGCACGCCACCGGCACCGCCAGCGCGCCCAGGGCCGTCCCGATTCTCCGTTGGGGTTTCATGCCCGACGCCATGGCCAATCCGTAAACCTCGAGTGTTCCCGCGCCCACCAGGAGGGCCAAAAGCGCCGTGAAAAGCCCATTCAGTGCGGGCACCCACACCAGCGCCATGACAACCGTGGCCAGACACACCCCCGTGATCACCCGGGTCAGGGCCGCGCCGCTTCCTGGGTCATGGGAAACACGCCTCATGGCCGCGCCCCGAAACGGCGCCCACGCTGTTGATACTGCACGATGGCATCGGCCAGTTCCCGCTTGCCGAAGTCGGGCCACAACACGGGGGGCGTAAGGATCTCCGCGTAGGAAATCTGCCACAACATGAAGTTGCTGACACGCATTTCGCCGCTCGTGCGTATGAGTAAATCCACTTCCGGATGCTCGGGCACGTAGAGATAGCGCGCGAAGCCGTCCTCATCCAGCCTTTCAAGATCGACCGCGCCGGAAACCACGTCCCGCGCGAAGGCCTTGGCCGCGTCCACCAGTTCTGCCCGGCCGCCGTAGTTGATGGCCACGTTCACCGTGAGGGAACGGTTGTTCGCGGTCAGATCGAGGCAATGCTGCAAATCCCGCCGTGCTTCCCCGGGCAGGCGATCCATGCGCCCCATGAAGCGGATGCGCACATCGTTGGCATGCAGTTCATCGATCTCAAGGTGGATGTACTTGCTCATGAGCGTGAAAAGGGCGTTTACCTCTTCCTCCGAGCGCCGCCAGTTCTCCGTGGAGAAGGCATAGAGGCTCAGGGCGGGTATTCCCAGTTCCCGGCACAGTTCGATGGCCTTGCGCACCCCGGCGGCCCCGGCCTCGTGACCGGCCACGCGGGCTTTGCCGTGGCGTTCCGCCCACCGGCCGTTGCCGTCCATGATGATGGCAATATGGCGGGGCAGACGCGCCATGTCGATGCGTTCGTCGTGAAAGGCCTTTTCGGTCATGGCCGGCTCCGGTATGGGAATAAAGGAAAACCGCGTACAGGCGCACGCCACGCCCATCCGCGGTTTGAACAGGGTTCATTTGCCGTTGGCGGGCATCCCGCTACACTTCCATGATATCGTTCTGTTTCGCCGCGAAAGCCTCGTCGATGTTCGCCACGTGTTGATCCGTGACCTTCTGAATATCCTCGGTCAGGTGATGGGCGTCGTCCTCGGGCAATTCCCCGGCCTTTTGGGCCTTCTTGATGTGGTCGATGGCATGGCGGCGTATATTACGCACGGCGATCTTGGCCTCTTCCACGTATTTGCCCGCCACCTTGACCAGTTCCTTGCGGCGTTCTTCCGTCAACTGGGGGATGGGGATGCGGATCAGCTTGCCGTCGTTCGACGGCGTGATGCCCAGGGAAGAGGCCATGATGGCCTTCTCCACCACGGCCATCTGGCTCTTGTCCCACAGGTCCACCACGATCAGGTGCGGGTCGGGCACGGTTACCGTGCCCAACTGGTTTATTTTCATTTTCTGCCCATAGACCTCGACATCTACGGCATCCAGCAGGCCCGCCGTGGCGCGGCTCGTGCGAATCTCGCTCAGTTCCTGCTTGAGGGCCTGGACGCTCTTGTCCATTTTTGCCTTGGCTTCCTTGATCTCCTGGTGGGTCTCCGGCATGGCTTACTCTCCCTTAACCAGTGTTCCGATGGATTCCCCCCGCAACGCCCTAACGATATTGCCCGGTTCGGTCAGGTTAAAAACCAGGATGGGCAGACTGTTTTCCCGGCAGAGCGATATGGCCGTGGCATCCATGACGCCCAGCCGCTTCGACAACACCGTGGTGTAGTCCAGCGTCTCGAAACGCTTCGCCTTCGGATCGGTCACGGGGTCCGCGTCATAGACGCCGTCCACCTTGGTTCCCTTCATGAGGACTTCGGCGCCGATCTCGTTCGCCCGCAGCGCCGCCGCCGTATCCGTCGTGAAGAAAGGATTCCCCGTGCCGCCGCCGAAGATGACCACCCGGCCCTTTTCCAGGTGTCGCGTGGCGCGCCGACGGATGTAGGGCTCGGCGATGGGCCGCATCTCGATGGCGGTCAACACGCGGGTCACCACGCCCCGCGCTTCAAGCGAGGCCTGGATGCCCAGCGCGTTGATCACCGTCGCCAGCATCCCCATATAGTCGCCCGAGGGACGGTCGAGGCCGGTTTCCGCGCCCTTGGCCCCGCGGAAGATGTTACCGCCTCCCACGACGACACCCACCTCGATACCCATGCGGTTCACTTCGGCGAGTTCGTCGCAGAAGGTTCCCACGATATCGAAGTCAATGCCCCCGTCACGGGACAGGGCTTCACCGCTGAGCTTGAGCAGGATGCGTTTGTAGGCGGTCTCGGACACGATTCGGTCGGCTCCCGGCCCGGTTTTACGCTTGCTTGGCTTCTTCCGATTTCTTCAGTTCGGCGGCCACTTCCTCGGCAAGGTTCGACACTTTCTTCTCGATACCTTCGCCCAATTCAAAGCGGACAAAGCGACGGATACTTACCTTCTCACCGCATTTCCCGCTGAGTTTGCCCATGAGTTCACGGATGGTCTTGCCATCATGATCCGGGCTGACGGACGGCTGGTCAAGGAGGCAAACCTCCTCGCGGAACTTGCGCAGTTTGCCCTCGGCGATCTTCTCGCAAATGTTTTCCGGCTTGCCCGTGTCGAGGGCCTGCTTCACGTAAACCGCCTTCTCCGCCGCCAATACGTCCTCGGGAATATCATCCTGATCAACGTACCGGGCGTTGAGCGAACAGACCTGCAAACATACGTGATGCACGAAGGCCTTGAAATCATCGCTTCGGGCCACGAAGTCCGTTACGCAATTGACCTCGGCCATGACGCCGATCTTTCCGCCCATGTGGATATAGGAATGGACCATGCCCTCGGCCGCCACGCGGCCGGCCCGTTTCGCGGCCTTGGCGATTCCCTTCTCACGCAGCCACTTCACGGCCGCGTCAAAGTTTCCGTCGGCCTCCGTGAGGGCCTTTTTACAGTCCATCATGCCCGCACCGGTCGCATCGCGCAGGGCCTTGACATCTTTCGCGGTAATAGCCATAACTCGATAAAACTCCCTTGCGACTGCCGGCGGGCGCCGGGCCGCTCATCGTTTCAGGTGAAATAATCTGCTGGTTTCAAAAGTGGACAGGGGGGCTGCCGCCTTACTCGGCGGCGTCCGTCGCCACCTCGGCGGTTTCGCCGTCCGCTTCCACCGGGGTGTCGGTTTCCGCCGGAGCGTCATTTTCGACCGCTTCGGCCGGCGCCGCTTCCTCGGTCTTCTCCCCGGCTTCGGCCACCACTTCCGCCGTGGCGGACGCTTCCTGCCCTTCGCCCTCGTCCGCCGCGGCCTTCTCGGCGCGCATGCGGCCTTCAATCACGGCATCCGCAATGATCTTGCAGTAGAGAGATACGGCGCGAATGGCGTCGTCGTTGCCCGGAACGGGAAGGGAAACCACGTCGGGATCGCAATTCGTATCGACGATGCCGATACAGGGGATACCCAGGCGTTTGGCCTCGTTCACCGCGATGGCCTCGCGCTTGGCGTCGATGATGAACATGACCTTCGGCACGCGCGGCATGTCCTGGATGCCCGCGAGATTCTTTTCAAGCTTCTCGCGTTTTTTCCGGAAGACGATGCCTTCCTTCTTGCTGTACTGCTCAATGCGGCCGCTCGACTCCAACTCCTGGAGCTCTTTCAGTTCCATGATGCTGCGGCGCACCGTCTGGAAGTTGGTCAGCGTGCCCCCCAGCCAGCGGTTGTTCATGTAATACATGCCGCAACGCTTCGCTTCGCGTTCGATGGGTTCCTGGGCCTGGCGCTTGGTGCCCACGAACAAGACGATGCCCCCATTGGCCACGGTGTCGCGCACCAGCCCATAAGCCTTGTACAACTGGCGCAGCGTCTGCTGCAAGTCAACAATGTAGATACCATTGCGCTGTCCGTAGATGAAGCGCTTCATTTTGGGATGCCACCGGCGCGTCTGGTGTCCGAAATGGATACCCGCTTCGAGGAGTTCCCGCATTGTTACAACAGCCATAACACATTATCTCCATTCGGGTTAAGCCTTGGAATCCCGAGGACAACCGGACAGACGCCGGGCACCCGAATACATCCAGAAAGGGGATCCCTGTGAGATTGAAAATCGGCATAATCTACCACAAAAACCGTGCTTGCGGCAAGTGTACGAATCGAGACCGACATTACCACGGGCACCGCTGTTACGTTTTTGGCGCCTGAACCCCAAAAAGGCGGTTAAATAGCAGGATTGGTCGTAAGTCATTGCCGAAAAGTGCTTTACGTGGGTCGGTGCATTCCCTTCTTGGGGGAGTGATTTTTCAACGGCCGCGCCGTTGAGAACCGTCGATATGCATCATTGCTTCATGGCGAAATAGAACGCGTAGAATCCTCCGCGACAAGGGCGCAACGACCTTGTCAGGTTCAACCACGAAATACATAAAACACACGAAATGAGCAGGGTGGCCTTGGCCCACCCTACGTACTGTATAAATGGTCACGAAAGCGTGTTTCTCCCTCCCTTTCGTCATTCCCGCGAACGCGGGAATCCACGGGAAAGGGTCAAGGCGCTGCCCCCCATCATGGAGCCCCGCGTTCGCGGGGATGACGGTTGGTCGTGGCATGGACGGCTGTAACGATGCCTGGTTTCGGCTACGCCGGGTTAGGGTACGGGGCGGTGAGGTGGCGGCCGGTTTGCGAGAAGTCCGTTCACTGCCACGCGCGTGAGCGATGAGCCACGGGATCGCGTCGGCAGGTCAGCGCCGGCGCATCCGTTCCGCGACCATGGCGAGGCCGAAACCGTTCAGCTTGATGTCGCCTTCGAGCCAAGCATGGTCGGCTTCGGGATTGGTCACGCCACACCAGGCCAGGTGGTCATCGAAGGCCGCGGCCACCCGGTTCCTGCAGTGCTGAATAAGGGCGTCTCCCTCCAACGGTGCGGCAAGGCCTTCCTGGAGGATGGCCTCCATCTGTCCGATGGAGCGGAGGAGTTTCGGCGCCCACTCATGTATCCTAGGGAAGGGGCCGAAATGGGTTGGGTATGCCGCCGTGGCGGAAGTGCCCAGGATTTGCGCGACCGTGGCACGCGCGGCCTCGGGGTCGAACTCGGCGGGCGCGGCGCTGCATACGAGAAAACCCGGTCCCGGCCTTACCGCGTCATTGAGGCCCACGCCGAAACTGTCGCCCGTGAAGATGGCATTGGCGGCGGTGTCGTGGATGCAGACATGGTGGCTGGCGTGGCCGAGGGTATGTAGAAAGCGGAGCGTCCGCGTGCCCAGGAGCACCACCTCTCCGTCCGCCACGCCGTGGATGCGTTCGGTGTCCACGGGTTCAATGTGGCCGTAAAGCCGGGAGAAGTCTTCCTCGCCATAGACCGCCAAAACGCTTTGCACGAGCCGGGAGGGGTCCGCCAGGTGACGAACGGCCTTGGGGTGTGCGAGCAGGGTGGCGTTTGGGCAGTGCTTCATGAGCTCCGCCGTGCCGCCCGCATGATCCAGGTGGAGGTGGGTGATGATAACGTAGTCCACCTGCTCCGGCCGCAGTCCCTGCTCCGCGAGGGCGGTCAGCAGGCGCGGCACGGCAAACACCGTGTTGTTGTCCACGAAAGCGGCGCGGTCACCCTCGATAATGAGGTAGGCCGCGGCCCGCTTCTCACTCACGTAGTGGCAATCGATGGTAACGATGGACGCTGGAAGATTGTCGTGGGTCATGATGGTTCCGCCGGGGTTGATGTGTTCATGGTCGGGCCAAGACCGCATGATACCGCGCTGGAAGACGGCATTGCACGCACGGAAAAAGGAGCGGGGAAAAGGAAGGCGCCCGGGGAGTCCGCTGTGGAGCACCCCTCATTCGTGCCGGAGGGCCTCGATGGGATCGAGGTTCGCGGCGCGAACGGCGGGGTAAAGTCCAAAGAGCAGCCCGACGGCCATGCTGATGCCCACGGAGAGAACGAGGCTGTACATGGGGACGACGGTGGGCATGCCGGCGAAGTAGGTCACGAGGAGGGGAATGGACATGCCGATGCCGATGCCGATGAGGCCGCCGATGGTGGAGAGCACGATGGTCTCGATGAGGAACTGGACGATGATCTGACGGCGTTTGGCGCCGATGGCGCGGCGCACACCGATCTCGCGGGTCCGCTCGGTGACAGAGGCAAGCATGATATTCATGATGCCGATGCCGCCCACCAGCAGGCTGATACCCGCGATGGAGCCCAGCACGATGCTGAAAGTTCGCTTTGTTGCTTCGGCCTGCTGCAAAAGCGCCAGGGGCATGTCAATCTTGTAGTCCACCTTTTTGTGAAAGCGTTTGAGCATGGCCCGAATGCCCGCGTCAACCGCCTCGACCCGATTCTCGTGACTTACCTGGACGATGAGTTGGTGCAGCTCGACCCGTGAGCTTTCGCGCGATCCCGAGGTTCGCCGGATGATGGTGTCGCCGTACCGTTCCCGCGCCACATTCAGGGGGATGTAGGCATCCACCTCCTGGTCGGGCATGGCGATTTCGATGCCTTGACCCGATTCGCTTTGTACAATGCCCACCACTTCGTAGTAATCGGTGCCGATGCGCAGGGATTGACCAATGGTGCCTTCGGTGGCCAGCAGGCGCCGCGCGCCGAACTCGGTGAGCACGACGACGTTGGCGTGATCCACCAGGTCATTCTGCACCAGGGGCCGCCCGGCAACCATGGGCCGTCTGACCAGGTTGAACCATTCCTCCGTGGTGCCCACCACGCGCAGATCCAGGGCACGCTCGTAGAGACGGCCTTCCTTGCGGATAATCTTGATGGGTGCCGTATTTTCCACGTCGCTGAAGGTCTCCCGGATCCGTGTTTCGTCGTCGTAGAGAATACCGTAGACACTCATGAAGCTGTTCTGCTTGGATTGTGATTCATCCTCGAGGGGTTTGATCGACGTGATGATGATGTTGGTGCTTCCCAGTTTGCGTATCTGGTCCAGCGCTTCCTTGCTGGCCCCCTCGCCAATGGAAAGCATGGCGATGACGCTGGCGACCCCGAAAACGATACCGAGCATGGTAAGCAGGGAGCGAAGCTTATGCAGCATCAGGTTCTTGATGCCCAGGGAGACATTGCGCCAGATCCGTACGCGATCCATCAATTCCCTTCCTCGATACGTTCAATCCTGCCGTCGCGCATATGGATGCGACGGCTGGCATGGGCCGCCACTTCGGCCTCGTGGGTTACCATGAGGATGGTTTTGCCCGCGTCATTGAGTTCACAGAGCAATGCCATGACCTGTTCCCCCGTGGCGGTGTCCAGGTTTCCCGTCGGTTCGTCGGCCAGGAGAACCCTGGGATCGTTGGCCAGTGCCCGGGCAATGGCCACGCGCTGCTGTTGCCCGCCGGAAAGCTCCGTGGGCCGGTGATTCACCCGGTCCGCCAGGCCTACCCGGTCCGCCAATTCAAGGGAATGCTTTTCGCAGCGGGCGGCGTCCCAACCGAGGTAGAAAAGGGGCAATTCAATGTTCTCGCGGACGGTGAGTTGCGGGATAAGATTGAAACTCTGGAAGATAAAGCCCAACTCACGGAGGCGCAGTTCGCTGAGTTCATTGTCGCCCATGCTCCCCACATCGTTCCCGGCGAGGGTATATGTTCCCGACGAGGGCCGGTCGAGACAGCCCAGCAGGTTCAGCATGGTACTCTTGCCCGAGCCACTGGGCCCCATGATCGCACAGAAGGTCCCCCGCTCGAATTCCAGGCTGACCCCGGCGAGGGCATGGACCTTCTCGGTCCCCATCTGGTACACCTTGTGGACGTCTTCCAGGTGAACGACGACCGAATTCTCCCGGGTCATGGACTTGGCGCCCCCCCGCCGGACGGACCGCCACCGGGCTGCCTGTTGCCCCCGCCACGGACAGGGCGCTCCATCCCTTTGCGTTGATCGGGGGGCATGTTCTTTCCGGCTTTCCGCATTTTCCGCTGCAATTGTGCCCGTTCTTCCGGCGTCATGTTCTTCATTCGGTCCTCAAGCTGTTTGCGCATGGCGGCACGCTGTTCGGGCGTCATGTTCGCGAAATCGGGTCGCCCCCCGCCCTCGAGGGGCGCTTCGGCCTTAGGTGCGGGCCGGTCCGGAAGATCCGCAAGGGCGGGCACCTCGGGTATGGCTTCCTGGTCCGAGGAGGAATCCCCCGCGCTTAACGGCGGCGTAAGCAGCACCTCGTCGCCTTCTTCGAGACCCGACAGGATATGGGCCATGCGGTTGTTATCCAGCCCCAACTCGACCTTTCGCGCCACGGTCTTCCCATCCTTGGCGAGAAAAACCGTCGGCTCGCCCCCCACGCGCACCACGGCCTGGACGGGGACATAAACCACGTCCTCGTACTCCTCCACAATGATCCGGCATTCGCAGCCCATGCCCGTCCGCAGCCCTTCGTTATCCCCCTGCAAATGAATCTCCGTGCGGTACACTTTCAGGTCGGGATTGAGCCACATGTTCTGCGCGTCGGGCATGGGCGCGATGGATGCCACGCGCCCCCAAAAAGATTGGCCCTTCATGGCTTGCACGGCGATGTGGACGGGAAGCCCCACGCGCAGCTTGGGCAGTTGCGATTCGTGGACGCTCACGCTGGCCATGAAGGCGGACGTGGTGGGCAGATAGATCAACTCCTGGCGCTCGCGGACCATCTGGCCCTCGTCGAGGGGTTCGGACATCATGGGATGGCGGCGGCCACCGGAAGACGCATACACCACCACGCCATCCGTGGGAGCGTAAATTTTTGTCTTCTTGATCTGCTCTTTCAACTTGTCGGACTTACGCTTTTCCCGGTCATACTTCAATTCCTTGGCCCGAAGATCCGCCTCCGCCTGCACCACCTCGGCCTTGGCCCTGCGCCGCACCCGGTCCAGGGCCATTTCGGCCTGATCCACGTCGCTCTGCAACTGCGTGAGCGTTCGCTTTTTCGTGAAATCCTCCAGCAGTTTCTTCCGGTCCACCGCCAGCTCCAGATCCAGCTTCGCTTTAACCGCCTGCTGTTCATCCGCCTCGAATTCGGTCCGGGTAATAAAGCCCTTCTCCACCAGGCGTTGCGAACCCAGCAACTTCTCATCCGCCCGTTTCTTTTCGGCTTCCGCCAGCCGGACCTTGGTCTCCGCGTCTTTCAGCGCGATGGGATAGTCTCCATGGATGTAGTTATCCAGGTCTTCCTTGGCGAATTGCAGGGTCAATTCGGCCTTGTTCACGTCGCTTGTCGCCTGGTTCTTGGTGACTTCCAGGTTCTCCCTGGCGTTGACGAAGGCGGCCTCCGCGTTTTGCACCCCGATCTCCTGGTCCACGAGATAGTCTTCGAGCTTGCTGCTGTCCAGTTCCACCAGCAGATCGCCCTTCTTGACCTCCGTGCCCTCTTCGATGAGATAGAGGATGGTGGTCTGTCCTTCCACCTCATTCTTGAGGATGACCTGATCCAGGGACTTGATCGTGCCCGACACGCTGATGTCAATGGTCAAGGGCCCGCGCTTCACCTTGTAGGTCGGCATGGCCGACAGGGAAGAATCGGGCTCCCTGTCGCGCCGAATCGCCAAGGCCCCCAGGGCCACCACCAGCACCATGGCCAGCATCGCCACAAGGCGCCATTTTGTTCGCATGCCTTCAAAAGCACTCATGAGTTCCGTTCCCGGCGTGAAACACCGTTTTATCGGGTGGCCGCGAGGGCCATGGGCCTACATTAATCCCACAGTTAAACACCGAACAAGGCCGCACGGTTCCCGGTATGCCGCCTCCGTCGCATGATAGTCCGAGGAACACCCGTGCCACAAGGCGCTATTTGCGGCAAAGGTGGTTTTCAGCGAGACTGCTACATGCGTCGGGACCGAACGCCTTCGCGGGAGCCGTGGCGGGATCAGCGGGCGTCATTCCGCCGCGCCATGAGGAATGCTTTGGGGATGTGAACCGTCCGGAGACGGTGTCAACGGTTGCCGGTATTCTGTGCAACGTTGGGCAAGAACACTTGACAACCGGGGGGGGGGGTACACTAAGCTCAGAATCGCACGTTAGAGGCACGGGAATGCGGGGCAGCCAACACGGTCCCGCTCTTGGCGGCACAACAAAAACAGAAGGAGACCGGATCATGAAAAAGAAAATGGATCGGCTACGGCAGGGCGCAACCATTCTGGCCATGTTGGCCATCGCCTTGGCCGCCGGCGTACATGCCGTTCAAGCGGCCCAGGATTCATGGTTTCAAGCCACGGGGACACTCACGGGCACCAGCACAAATGCTGAATTCACCCGAACCACGCTGGACTTCACAGACGAGAACTCCCTTATCGACCTGCGCGACGGCAACAACGATATCCATTTGGGCAGCGGCACCGATCTCCTCCACTTTCACGAGGGCAACGACAAAGTCAATTTGGGTTCCGGCAATGACTTTTTGTCGATGGGCAACGGCGACGATGCCATGCCCTTTTGGGGCGGCGCCGGGATCATTTCCTTCGATGCCGCCACCTATGGCGATTGGTTCGATAGAACGACCGACTACAAAGACTACATCTACTGCAATACCCCCGAGGATGGTGCAACGCCCTTTGATTCCGAAATGGAAATCCGCTCGGACGAGGTCACCATTCGCAGCAATAATGGTGATGTCATTATCCAGCTTGGTGGATGAGTCTACGTTGCTACCGATATCCGGATACGCTTGTGGCAATAGGCTGCCCCGACACGCCGAGAATTGCCATTGAGCTCTATCACAAATAAGGGGACGTACTATGAAACAAGCACACCTCCTCCAAGGACGGTGTATCGCCATTGCAGTATTGCTCATCTTGTGTCAATCACAACTGGCTTGGTGTCAGAGCAAGATAGCCGTCGAACAGGGAATCGAAGAACTACGCGCCGCCGCCACGCTGTCCTTTGCGGAAGCCGAAGCGCCACGCTTCCAAAGGTCGCGAAGCGGTGGCGGACACCTAAGAGGGTGTTTGCAAAGGCCCTATGCCTTTGGGTGGGGCAACCTTTTGCTCATGAGGTTTATCATGGCGATGAGCACCATGGCTTCGCTGTTCTCGGTCAATTGCTCATAGTCCTTTGAGAGCCTTCGGTATC
>JAJRTN010000180.1 GCA_024278275.1 Candidatus Hydrogenedentota bacterium | reverse complement strand
CTGCAAACAGCACGACCGCAACGTCACGGAATACATCACACGGGCCTGCGTCGCGCGTCTTCACGGTCGTCCTGCTTCATCGCTACTGCCCGTGTCCACCGAAATCCTGGCTCAAGTGGCCTGAACGGTTACAAGTATAGCTTAACCTACGAATAGGCGATCCGAGCCGGTCGGTCCATTATGTCTACAAGAGCTCTGCAATCTGCACGGCGTTCAGGGCCGCGCCCTTGAGCAGGTTGTCCGATACCACCCACATATCCAGGGCGCTCGGATGAGAGAGGTCTTCGCGTATGCGACCGACGAAGGTGTCATACTTACCCACCGCCTCCGTGGCCAGCGGGTAGACGTAACCCGCGGGATCATCTTGCACCACCACGCCCGGCGCCGCGGCGAGAATCTCCCGGGCCTGGTCCGCGGTCAGCTTCTTTTCCGTCTCCACGTTGACCGCTTCGCTGTGGCTGGTATGGACGGGAACGCGGACCGTGGTGGCGGTGACCCGGACGCGGTCGTCCCCGAGGATCTTCTTGGTCTCGTTGACCATCTTCATCTCTTCGGTGCTGTAGCCGTTGCCCATGAAGGCCTCGCCGCTTTGCGGGATCTGGGGCAGACAGTTGAAGGCGATGGGGTGCGGGAAGATCTCGCACACCGGCGCCTCACCGGCCAGCACGGCCCGGGTCTGGGCTTCCAGCTCGACCAGGGCGTCTCTTCCGGCGCCCGACACCGCCTGGTAGGTTGAAACCACGACGCGCTTGATGGTGGCGGCATCGTGCAGCGGCTTGAGCACCACCACCATCTGGATAGTCGAGCAATTGGGGTTGGCGATGATGCCCTTATGCCGGGCGGCATCGCCGGGGTTGACTTCGGGCACCACCAGCGGCACTTCGGGGTCCATGCGCCACGCGCTCGAATTGTCCACGACCACGCAACCATCCGCAGCGGCACAGGGGGCGAACTTCTTGCTCGTACCGCCGCCCGCGCTGAACAGGGCAATATCGATCCCCTTAAAGGAATCCTCCGCGAGAACCTCCACCTCGACTTCCTCGCCCCTGAAGGGCAGACGCATGCCTTTCGACCGTTCCGAGGCCAGCAGTTTGAGTTCCTTGACGGGAAAATCCCGGTCTTCGAGCACCCGCAACATCTGGCGGCCGACCACCCCTGTCGCACCGGCAACGGCAATAACCTTCGCGGACATTTGTCGTTTTCTCCTTACTTTTTGGGGATTGATTGTAGGTCCCCCGCGGAAGATGATCCCGTGGGAATCCCCATTCCGGGCGGCATACAGGACAACCGCCCCGGAATCGAGTTCCGGAGCGGCCGCTTCCTGTATCCATTCGATACTGGTGGCTCAGCCGATGGCAGCATCCAGGGCGGCAGCCAAATCGCCTTTTCCGGTCACGCCGATGAAGCGATTCACTTCCTGGCCGTCCTTCACAATGAGCAGCGTTGGAATACTCTGCACGGAGAATTCTTCGGCCAAACCGGGAGCATCATCCACATTGACCTTGGCAATGGTGGCTTTCCCCGCGTATTCCCCCCCAAGCTCGTCCAATACCGGCGCGATCATACGGCACGGTCCGCACCATTCGGCCCAGAAGTCGACGAGGGTCACCCCCTTGGCGACCGCATCCTTGAAATTCTCTTGGGTCAACTCGACCGCGTTACTCATGACGGTTCTCCTTCGCTCGCGGAATCAGCCCGGTTTCCCGAACCTGCCAAACGGGGAATCACGCGTCCTCTCACGGACGCCCCCGCCCCGGAATTATAGCCCACGTGGCAAACAGACGCAACGGGCGGGCGGCGGGCGGAACTCATGCTACGGAGGCGGAACGGGGTTCGGTGCCGGGGCTGCGCAGGTCTTCCTCGAAACGTTTCAGCCTGCGCTCGATTTCACGGCGCACGGCGCCGGCCGACAGCAGGGTCTCGCGGTGCCGCTCAAGGAAGTAGGCGATGGTTTCCACCCGGATTTTCATGGAACCGGCGGGGCGGTTTTCGTCGATGTCCTTGAAGTAGAAAAAGGGCGTGCCCGACCGCTCGATGATTTCCTCGACCACGGTGTAGATGGGAGCGTCGTGGCCGCACTTGAAGTTGCTGATTTCCAGGGCCACGAGGTTGGGGTGGCGCGCGACAAATTTGGCGGCCCATATTTTTCGGGAGGTGTTTTCGGAGTAGCTGTTTTTCCATGCGTCGTCGATGTCCAGCGGATGCCGGATACGGCCCGCCGCCAGATCCTCGCCGAAGAGCCGGTCGAGCAGGTCCTCATCGAGGGGCAGGCTGTCAATGGTGAGCACGGGGTAGCCGAGTTTCTGAAACGCCTCGGCGATCCCGTGGGAAATACCGGGATCGTTGTGGTAGGGACGGGCCAGTACCACGATACCGATACGGTCCTCCGCTTCGAGGGCGTCGATGATTTTCCGCGCCTCCCGGCGGCGCTCTTCGTGGAAAGCGGCCATGGCGGCCAAGCCCGCATGGACCGCGCGGCGGGATTCCCCTTCCGAGATGCCCAGGAGACCGTGCCAGTCTTCGTGCATCTGCCGCGCGCAGAGCGCGGGATCGTCCAGGTTGAGGAAGGTCTTTTTGTAGACCAGCCCCCGCTCGGCGAAAAGGTCGCCCTCCTTCACGAAAGCCGCATGGACCGATTCAGGGGTTACCGCGGCGGTGGGACAGGCCCGGTGGTCGGCCACCCCGTTGAGCCAGGTGGGGAAGGAATCCACCATGGGGAAAAAGATAGCGTCAAGCGGCCGCGACGCCGTGTGTTTGTGCTGAAGCAGGTTGTGGACGTGGGCAATGGCAACCTTGCTGGGAAAGCAAGGGTCGATGCTCCCCCGCTTCGCGCCCTCCTTGTAGCCTTCCTCGGTGGTCACGTCGGACCAGACGATATTGCGGTCCCGCAGGCCAAGGGCCTGGAAATAAGCCATGAAGAAGGGGGCCTGTCCGTACATGTTGAGCACGCGGGGCATGCCGATGCGGAAGGTTGCCCGCCGCGCCATGGCGTCACGACGGGCGCGGAGGGCCTTTCGCGTGGCGGGCAGCATGAACCAGCGTTCCACCGGGGGCGGGTCGGCCACCCGCGGCGTGGCAACCGGCAGGAAGACCTTCTTCGCACTCCTTTCCACCAGGTTGGGATAACGCTTCTTCGTGTCGTCCAGGCCTTGCTTAATGGCCTTCATGGCGTCGAGATCTTCCACGCCGCCCTTTTCGCAGGTGGCGATAATCAGCCGTTGTTCGTCCACATCCAGGGGGACCTTCGACTTCATGGACGGCGCCGGGCGGGCCTTACCGTTGCGCGCGGCTTTCACGTCGATGAAGGTGCGGACGCACTTGTTCTTGCAGAAGCCGCAACGGGTGTTTTCGTTCCGCGTGGTGCGATAGGCGATGGACCGGACCGCGTCAAGCCCGATAAAGGTTGTGCGCCGTCCGTCTTCATGGTAGAGACGGTGCGCCTCGAAGGCGCAGCCGATGGCGCCGGCCTCGCCGCAATGGTGATGCACGGTGATGACGGGGTCGATCCCCGTGCCCCGGAAACGGCTCCGGATAAAGTCCACCTGGGCCTTGACCGCCGCCAGGTTGCGTTGCGTTCCGCCTTGCAGGATGAAGGTCCTGCCCAGCTTGGGCAGGTTCGGAACCTGGGACACGTAAAGCCAGATGTTCTTGGGCAGCACCGCCGCCAACCCGGCCATGATCTCCTCGGCGCGCCACCCCTGGCGCTGAAAGTCCACGATATCGGACTGCATGAACACGGCACAGCCATAACCGAAGTCCGGCATGGCCTCGGCCTGGAACGCGGCGTCGGCGTATTGTTCGACCGAGTAGCCGAAATCGGCCGCCGTGGATTGAAGGAAGTATCCATTGCCCGCGGAACACTGGGTGTTCAGTTTGAAATCCTTCACCGCGCCGTTGCGCAGGATGATAATCTTGATGTCCTGTCCGCCCACGTCGCAGATGACATCCGCGTCGGGGTGGAAGTGCAGACCGCTCCGCGTGTGGGCCACCGTTTCGACCAGCGCCACGTCCGCGCCGATGACATCGCGGAGAATGTCCTTCGCGTAACCCGTGGTCGCCACGCCCAGGATCTTAAGCGTACACCCCTGCGCGCTTACCTGCGCATCGAGGTCGGCGAACATATCCTTGCAATCCTCGATGGGATTGCCCTGGGAAAGCTGGTAGGCCTTGGCGAGGATGTTCCTGTGGTGATCAATGAGCACCGCCTTGGTGCTGGTCGAGCCACCGTCCACACCGACGAAGGCCTCGACCACCGTGCCCGGGGTGAAATGCGCGGGTTCCCACGGGGGGATGGTGTAGGCACGGCGGAAGGCCGCCAGTTCTTCCTCGCTCTCGGACAAGCCCGCCCGTCCCGACGCCTGCTTTTCTTTCTTACGACCCGCGTCGAGGTACCAGCGAAGTTGCGCCGTGCCCGTGAAGACCCCCGTGTCCGGGTCGTCCCCGGTCTCCTCAAGACCATGGGCCACCGCGCCCAGGGCGGCAAAGTACTGGGCATCCTCCGGCACCACGATCAGCTCCTCCAGGGGCTTGTCTTCGGGAACCGGGACATGGCGCTCCTTCCAGATAAGGGGGATGTTCTTGCGCCAGCACTCGGCCATGCCCTTCACGAAGTAATTGGGGCCGCCCAGGAGCAACACCACCGGCCGCAGCGTGTGGCCCCGCGTGAGGACCGTCAGGTTCTGCTGCACGATGGACTCAAAGAGAGAGGCCATCAACTCGTCGGCGGGCACGCCCTGTTTCTGCAAACCGTTGATATCCGTTTCCGCGAACACCCCGCACTTGCCCGCCACCGGATGGAGCCGCACGCCGTCGTAGCCCATGTGGCGGAGTTCATCGCCGGGGATGCGGAGCTTGGCGTTGATCTTATCGATGACCGCGCCCGTACCTCCCGCGCACTTGTCGTTCATGGAAGGGATTTTCTTCTTCCGTCCCGTGCGCGGGTCGTCCTTGAAAACAATAATCTTCGCGTCCTGTCCGCCCAGTTCGATGACACTGTGTACCTCGGGGTGAAGCTTCTCCACCGCCAACGCGACCGCGTTCACTTCCTGCACGAAGCGCGCGCCGATATGCCGCGCCACCGGGGCGCTGCCCGATCCCGTGGCGAATACGCGGAAGGCGCCGTCGGGCACATGGGGGAAGGCGGCGCGGATACGGTCGAGAAATTGAAGGCACATCTCCGCCTGCCGCGTCTCGTGGCGGCGGTAATCCCTCCAGAGCACCGTGTCCGACACCGGCTCCACCACCACGGCCTTTACCGTCGTGCTGCCCACGTCCAGCCCGACCATCAGCCCGGCGGGATACTGCGCCGTGGGCTGGAAGGCGGGGGGGGACGCCTCCGCGGCACGGGAATCGTCACGGGCGGACACGGACAGGCACGGACGAACCCGCGAAATCACTCCATGCCCATCGGTGTCCGTCCGTGCCTGTCCGTGTCCGTCCGTGTGCCTCACTTAGGCCTGCCTTCCCATTTTCTTTGCCACATAATACACGAAATTGGCGGCGGTACCGGCGATGCCGGGTTGTTTCGGGATTCTTTGCAGCGGCCGCCGCAAGGCTGGATGTTTCGCGCAATGGGCGCGAATCCCGTCGATACCGTGTCCGGTTTCCGTCACGGCCCTGGAGAATTCGTCCCTGCATTTCGCTTTGGCCTCGCCCAGGGCCATCTGGGCACGGCTGTGGGCGTTCACGTCGCCTTCACCGGAGGTTTCGATGGGGATGAAATTGAGGTCGGGATAGCGGGCCATCACGGCGGCCTGCGCGCCGTCGGACTGGGACGAGGGCATGCAGCCGAAGGGCTTGAGGCTCATCACCATGTGGGCGCGGCCCATGGCCCCATGGTAAATGCTTTTCGCCACCTCCAGGTGCCCCTCGCCGCCGCCGGTCTTCCGGTTGTAATAGGGATGGCCCAGTCGCTGCAGCATCATCTGGCAAACCTGGGCGCGGGTCGTTCCGCCCAAGGCCTCGCGCATTCGGTCATACTCGCGGTTGAGCAGTCGTGTCGCCAGGCCGAAACGCACGCGGTCGCGTAGAAACGCCAGTTCGGCTTTCATGCGTCCCACGAATCCGGCGGTGTTCAGCCCCTTGCGGTCCCGCCGTTTGGCCACTTCCTGGGCAATCATGTAATTAACCCAGGTCGTGATGGGTTCCACCAGCACCTCGGCCCCCTGCGACTCGAGGAAGCGGAACATGTGATAGTTGCCGTCGCCCTCGGTGGTTTGGGCCCAGACCTCGCCCGTGATCTTGCACAAAGGCTTCGGGCGGGTATAGTCCACCTCGATTTCGCGGTCAATGATCTCCCGGCATTCCGCCAGGGCGTCGGTGTGAAACCGGTTCCCCAACTGGGCCACGATCTTCTCCACGTCACAGGCCTGCCCCAACGGCGACAGCAGGCGGCCCGACATCCGCGCCCACCAGGGGGGCCGACGGTCTTCCTCGGACCGCCCCATGAGATGTTTCTCCAGTTTCACCAGCACCTGTTCAAAAACCGCGTCGGTTTGTCCGGAAACCACTTCATAGGGGCGAATCTGGCATGCCAGGGCATTGAGGATGTCCGCCATGACCAGCGCATTCAGCAGGGCCAGGGCGAAATCGATGTTCAACGCCAAGCCAAAATCATCGTCCGATTGCAGCAGCCCGCCCTTCTGCTGAAAAAGGAGCACGCGGAATCCGTCAAAGCCGCTGTTACGCAGGGCAAGACGGTATTCCGCCTCGTACATACCGAAACGGCACGGCCCGCAGGCGCCCGCGGTGACGAAGCAATAGTGGTCCAGGATTTCCCGCGTGGGTATCCCTTCCTCATCGCGCAGGCGGCGCAGGTAATTGACCAGCGCGCCCGTGGTGAAGTAGGTGGGATTGCACTGGCCGTTGTTGCCGTATTCCTTCCCGGTCTGGAAATCCCCTTTCACGGGGGTGGGAATCACCTCGACACAATACCCCAGGTTTCGCGTGGCGGCACGGATAAGCCGGTCGTGGCGCTTGGTGAGGCCCCCGAAGAGGAGCGTCATCCGGTCACGCTCGGCCCTGGTGAAGGGGCGTTCCGCGGGCCGGGTAAAAGATTCGGGCGCATCGAGTCCCGCCTCACGCAGAAGACGCCGTTCCTCGATGGCGACCCGCTGGGCGATTTGGAACCCGGAGAGCCGCCCGCCGGCCTTGTAATCCCGGGACGTGCCGGCTTCATGGGTCGGTGACATGCAAGACCCCTCCTCGCGGCCGCGCCGCCTGTCCGGTCCATCCCGGAAGGTCGCCGGCCCTGCTTCGCCTCCACCATCATAACGCGCGTTTACGCGAAGGCCTTCCATTCATGGCGGAACCTACCGTTGCGCCAATTCGATATAATCGTACTCTATTAGGCCCGGGGCGCTCCCGGAGTCGATACGGATCGAGGTGATCGGCGCTTTCGCGGTAAACGTTACCTCGTATTCGTGCCATGCGCCGTCGTGTTCAATCAAACACCCGCTGCTCCGCTGCTCCGAGGCGGCGGGGTTCTCCCGGGTCATCCAGAAAACCTGCAGGGGACCATCGGACGATCCGCGCAAACGGAGGCGCAGCACGATGGAACCGGTGGGACCGGCGGAACCGTCGTCCTCAAAGGAACAGGTCATGTACGGATCGATCCCGGTGGCCTGCACCTGGAGGATGCCATCCTTCACCGAGAGCTTGGCCTGAACCGGTTTGCCCCAACCTCCAAGACCGTCATCGAAATCCCACCTGCGATCCTCGTAGGCACGAACAAAAGCGATTGGGGCCCTGCAGGGCACCCGCACCTCCTGACCATCCGGCAGGTGGTAGACGGCCGTGCCGTCAAAGACCAGCGGCGCGGGAAGCCGGTCCGCCACGCCGTTCCGGGGGGTGACCTTCAGCTCGATACGCCGACGGCCGTCCACGGCCAGGGGGATTTCCAGCTTGGCGGGAGAAACGGCCACTTCCGGGTTTTCCGAAAAACTCCCGGTCAGTATCGCCGGAAGGATTTGGCGGTTCTCCACCTCGAAGGACACGGTTTCGGCCTTCAGCCCTTCCGGCCCCACAATGACCGGCGGTATCGACAGTATGCCCGTGGCTTTCGCCAGTGTATCCCGAAGCCGTTCCGTTTCCTCGCCCACCACGTCGGGACCATAGAGCCCGTTGAGCAATACATTCGTGATGTGGGGACCGTCCCGGTCCACGCGCACCCAGACCACATGGTCGAAGGAGCCCCGAAGCGGACCGGCAAGGTTGCTCCCCCCCCCGGCTGTCGCACAGACAATGTAGTTCCGGCCTTTACGTTCGGTGTAGCTGTAGCCGTGGTAATGCCCGGCAAAAACGGTGTAAGGCCGCCCTTCGAGGGCCGTTTCTATCGCGGCGAGAGGGTTTTCGCCATCCACCCACGTGGGCTGATGGAAAAGGATGAAGGTCCAGCGAACGTCCTGGTTCTCCTCGATGACCTGCTTGAAGTAAGCTATCTGTTCTTCGGAGAAACGGGGACCGCCGCCCGGCGGATCCTGCGTATTCATCACCAGGAAAAGAGCGTTCCCGCGCTTGAAATGGTAGTAGGCCCGGCCGTAACGCGCTTTCCAAAACCCTTCCATCGCGTCGTTCGAGATGTCATGGTTTCCGGGCGTGTAGAAGAATGGCATACGCAGGCCCGTCACGATGCCGTCCAACTCCTCCCATTCCGTGCGGAGTACCGCCGGATCCTCGGAATAGCCCTGGATGAGATCACCCACGGATACCACGAAATCGGGACCCAAGGCATTGAGCCGTTTCATGGTTTCCCGAAACGGTCCCGGTCGATTGCCCCCCGTGCGATCGGGCACGATGGCGAAGGTGAAATCGCCCGGTTCGGCCCCCGCTTCCAGCGTGGTCCAGGGGGTGGCACCCCCGTGTATGGGCACTTCGAACTCGCCCGCCAAGGCTCCGGCCCCGAGGGTCAGGGCCAACATCAGGAATACAGCGATCTTCATCCCGTAACGCATGTACAACATCTCCACGGTTTCAGGAACGTTTCCGCCCCCATCATAACTGGACGCCACGCGCGCCGCAAGGCGGTGCCGGAACCGTTGGGTAAATCCCATCGGCCAAGGAACGGTGGAGCCGCTCGGCAAACGGGTTCCGACCAGGCCGGGCGTCTTGACCTGGTATGACGACCCCATTTTCACAGGACCGCCTGAGGGCGCCAACAACAAGGTCAAAACCATGAAAAGGCAAGCTTATGGACTTCGTGACACCGGGTTCTTCAAGCTCAAGATCGCGGCCCTCCATCAGGTCAAGGTACGCTCTAGTCGGATGAACCTTTTGGGGGTGACCCGGCCTCGGTGGAATCGGTCACCTCGATGAGGAAGACGCGTGAGTCGATGGTGTTGTAACCGTCCAGGGCACCCCAATGGATGGCGTAGCGGCCCGGCGCCAGGGCCACGTCGGGGCGTAGGACCAACAGCAAACGCTCCGGCTCGTCCAACGCATCGGCCGCGATGGGAATGGAGTCGGTCGCGGCCCAGACCCGCTCCTTCGCGGCGTTGGACTGGGGCAGGGCGGCCTCGACCTGTTCGAGACGGTGCATGCGCACGTCGTAGGCGGGAAGCTTGTAGCAAACGAGGAAGGGCGCGGACAGGACGGTGGTCAACTCGGGCGCCTTGCGCGTGGCCAGGATGGTGGGTCCGTCGGCAAGACGGTATTCCCTGGGTTCGGTCCGGGTGAGCGCCCGGTAACGATGGTTTTCCAGGAGGAAGACACCCTTCTCGGGAGGCAGGTTCCAGAGCCGGATCGCCTCGGCCTCCACCGGCTGGTAGTCGGCGACGGGCACGGTCAGGCGGGCGGGGGTATAGCCCGTCTTGGCGAACTCCAGTTCAAGCACGCCGGGCAGGCAACGGATTTCGTACCTGCCCAGGGCGTCGGTGGCATCCTGGTAACTCGTGCCCCGCACGGTCACCGCCACGCCGGGCAGGGCGTGGTCCTGGGTGTCGTAGACCATCCCGCGCAACACGACGCCCTGCTCGCAACCGGCGAACAGCACCACCACCAGGACCGTCAACACGCGCTGAACGCGTTTTTCGATGTATTGCCGTTTCATGCGCCGTTGTCATGCTCCCCATGGTTTTCCGCGGGGGTGTGCCGGTGATACTGCCCGCGCTGGTGCATCTGGTTGTGCAGACGCCGGTGGGCCGCGGTCAGCACGAGGCGCATCCGCTTTCGCGCCGCGTCATCGGCCCGGGTGCCCAGGGTCTCCAGGTAGGCCATGGCGCCCTCGATCTGTTCCAGGATCGTGAGGGCGTCGGTCGCGGAACTAAGTACGGACCCTTCCACGTGGACCATCACCGGGGAGGAATGGGCCGCGATAATTTCGGGCTTGTCCGGGTAGCGGCCACGCACGAGCAGGGCCATCCAGGCGCTTTTTTCCAGCGCGCAGGTCCAATACCCCTCGGCGGCCCAGGGTTTCACCGTGCGGCTTTCGGCGATTTCGCCATTGACCACCAGGTCCACGCGGGTCATGGGGACGGTGCAACTGGCGAGACGGTAATTCACCGTGACCGTTCCGCCGTGATGACCCACCGCGATGGTATTTCCCGCGGGATGGCCATCCACGGTGAACTCCAGGAGCGGGCCGTAGGTGACGAAGGTCTCGCCCCGGCGCACGGCGGCCATCCAGTTTTCATAGGTGAAGGGATCGCCGTCGGTAATCCTGGCGTAGGTGCGAATGGCGCCCACGGGGGTGTCGGCGCTCATCTTGTCGGTGCCCGCCACGGCCGGCACCGCGTAACCGCAGTTGAGATACCGGTACCAGTCGCTGAGGGAATAGGGATCGATGCCGCCATGGATGTTGCCCCAGGACGTCATTTCCACGGCGTCGGCGTCGCCCTCGATCAGGGTGACCGCGTTCTCGCAGCGGGGATTGGGGAAGTGGGGGATGACCACCAGGCCGCCCTGCCGGTGGCACTGGCGCGCCCATTCGGTCAACAGCACCTCGACGGGATCGCCGATGGCCGATTCGTCGGGACCGCCGGTGGTCATGGGGGTAATCATTGCCCCGCCATAGCCCAGCAGCGAGATATGGCCCAATACATGCTGGCGGTTCTCGGTCCCCACCCGCACCAGGTGTTCGCCGTCGCCGCCGGCCTCGCGGGAACCGAAGGTGGTTTTGCCGTCGAAGTCCCCCACGTTGGTCATCAGTTCGCCCCACTGGCTGGCGAGGAGGTTGACCACGTTCACGCCCTCCGCCCGGCCTTCGAGCAACGCGGTCTGGGGCGAAAGAAAGTGGACGTGCGTGTCGGCGGTCACCCAGCCCCGCGCGCGCCAGGGCAGCACGCGGGACAGGGTAAGGGTAATGGATCGCCTGCCCGGCGTGATTTCGACCACCTTACGGACCGGCTTGATCTCGTAGCCCTTGCTGACTTCGATGTAGACCCGCCCCAGGGGGAGCTTGAAGACCGCCTCGCCGTCGATGTAGGTGCAGTCGTGAAGGCCCTCGTGGACAAAGTCGGCGCTGTAGTCCTCGAACCATGCCGTGTTGGGGATGCGGTGGCGGTGGTTGGGCGCGAGGTACTCGCCCGCCGCGCCATGGACATGAAGCTTCACGGCCACGGGCCGGCGGGAACCCTTTTCCACCACGCGAATCTTTACCGTCTGCGTGGCCGGGGCCACCGGCGTAAGCGCGCCGGCCCCTTTCGCCTGCTCCAGCGCCGCCACCGGCAGGGGCTTCCGTCCGGGACAATGGAACCGCGCTTCGGGATGCGCGGTGTATTCCACCAGCACCTCGTTTTCCGAGACGAGGGGAAGCTGGTTGTTGTAGGTCTTCGCCCAGGTGTCGTCGGGATAGCAGGTGCGCGGCCGGGCGGAAATGACCTGGCCCAGGTCCAGTTGAACCTGCTTCAACAGGCCCATTTCATCCAGCGCGGGCTCAAAGGTCTCGCCCTTGGGGAGCCGGAGTACCGCCTTGCGCCGCCCTTCCCACCGGTAGGGACAGGATTCCGTCCGCCCCGCGGAAAGCCCGGAGAGAACCAGTGCTTCGCCGCGCGGTTCGATGCGAAGCCCTGCGATTTCCTTCCCCGGAAAAGGGTTCCGCCAGGACCAGATCCAATTCACCCAGGGCATCATGTCCGGCACAAGGGTTCGCGTCTGGGTCTGCCCCCAGGGAAAAGGCTGCTCGTGCTGCTCCGTGAGCGGCGTCAACGTACGCTGCTTCTGGTGGGCCACCGCCTGGAAACAATTCTCGCCCCAGTGCCGCCAATACATGCCGATCTCGTGGCGGCGCAGCAGGGTGTGACGTGCTTCCGTGCCATCGGTGTAGCGGATGACGTAATCGGCCACGGCCTCGCCCAAACACCCCGTGCCCCGGGTGGGCGAGTGGACACCGTCCCGGTTCCATTCGAGGGGCTTTCGGTCCGTGGTGTGCATGAACACCAGCGACCGCGCGCGGAAGGGCGTGAAATCGGTTTCGGCGGGCGCGTCCTTCGCCACCAAGGGCCGCCCGACAGTAAAAGGCATGCCCCAGGCCACGCACTCGCCCCGGGGCGCGTGCTTCAACTGGTCCTTCATGTCCTCGCCCAGGGGAGAACGGGGACCCGCGAGGGCGCTAAAGGTGGTATTCCCCGCCAAAGACACCGCGCGAAACAGCGGTGACCGGGGGCCGTCGATGGTTGAAACTGGCATGTCATTCCCCATTTCATAGGCGTTGACCCTGGAAACGGCAGGATGACACATTAACGAAGGCCAAGCAACCCAAAGTGCCATTTGCGAAAAGGTGATTTTCAGCGGCGCCGTTCAGATCCAGGGCGGCGCGTCGGGGTCGGGGGCGCAGAGCGACCCGAGCGCCTGGTTAATCCGATCTCCAAACTCACGGCATTGGGCGGCCGTGTACCACTGGTTCAACGGCACCGTAACGACCCGGTCGTAAAGATCATCGGCCACCGGACACAGCCCCCGTCCATACCCGTACTTTTCCGTGAGGGGGAACATGTTCCAATAGACATGCCAGTCGTTTTCCCCCTGCGTGCCGCGTCCATGGGCCTCCAACCCCTGCTCCCGAACGGCCTCCACCACGCGGTCCGTCAATTCCACGGTCTCCGCGTAAAAACGGAGCAAATAGCCCACATCGCCTTCGGGATCATTGGATCGTCGCGGGGTAATGCCCCGGAACCCCTTCAACCTTTGCCGAATGCGCGTGTTTATCGCGCGGAACCGTTTCACCAGGCGCGGCAGCTTCTGAAGCTGGACCAGGTCCACGGCCGCCTCCAATTCCGACATGCGGTAATTCGTGCCCACGAAGAGTTCTCCCGGATAACGGGATGGCGCGAAGCGGTCCGGCCGCCAGAGCCCCCCACACTCCGCGACCTGGCTCGCGCGCTCCAAGAGCCGCCTGCTTCGGGTCAACACGAGCCCCCCCTCACCGCCGCCCACCGTCTTGTAGGCCGAAATGCTGAAACAACCCAGGTCCCCGATGATCCCCACGTAGCGCCCCTTAAAGCTGCCGCCGCAGGATTGCGCGCAGTCTTCCACGACTTTCAGTTGGTGTTTCCGCGCGACCTTCATGATTCCGGCCATGTCGCACACACCGCCCATGACGTGGGTCGGCGCGAGGGCGACGGTCCGGTCGGTGATGAGGGCTTCAACCTTGGCGGGATCCATGTGGAGCGTGTCGTCCACGTCACAGAACACCGGCTTTCCCCCGCACAGGGTTACCACGTTCGCCGTGGCAAAAAAACCGATGGCCGGGCAAATAACTTCCGTGCCCGGGCCGACCCCGGCCGCCACGAAGGCGCTGTGCAACGCGCCGGTGCCCGAACTCACGCCCAGGGCATGCCTTGCGCCGAAAACCTGCCGCGCCACGCGCTCAAAGGTTCGCACGCAGCTCTCCGGTATGTTCGCGTAGTAGTTGGCCAGGAAAGGGCCTTCCCCCCAATCCTCTTCCAGCAGGGCCTCGCGAATACGCGCCAAGGTGCGCTTCGACAGGCCGAATCGGGCGCACAAAGACAGGAGTTCTTCCGGGCCGATCTTTGGCTGTCCCCCCGCTTCAATACGGGTCACCACATCCATGCTGCTCTTGAGCGCGCGCCGCTGCGCCGTCCTGGATTCCTGCAATGGAGTCTCTCCTTTATCCCGTGCCTTCCTTCGGCCGCGGGCACGGGCAACCACGTTATGGATCAACCAAGGCCGGCCCGGCTATTCTCCACGTTCTCACGAATCAGTGCAAATGCCATGCAGGACAACAGGCAGGGGATGACAGGGGGCTCGACTGGCTTGTCAAGCCTGCAAGCGATCATGAAGGGGACAAGTCGGAAGTCAAGGATTTCTTCCGCCGGGACATTACGAATTCCTTCACCGTCCGTGACGATTCAGGGGAGCCGCTGGTATAGTTCCAGAGCGACGGTAACCTTGCCGTGCTGAAGGGAGACTTATCCGTAAACGCCAGTATCACGAGCAGTAGCGCCGTCCATGAATTCCTGATCAAGAACAGCAACGGCGGCATTGTGACCAAGGTGAACGGTGCTACCGGAGACATGGAGGTCAAGTCCAGCTTTCAGGATGGGGTGTCGTCGTTGACAACCACGAGCGCGAAGGAGTTCGTCATCAAAAACGGATCGGATACCGGCTCGAGTGCTCAGATCATCATCAGCGAAACCGGTGCCTTGCGGGTTGGGAAGAATATCGTTGACCCATGACATAGGAGGAGTACGTGTTATGTGGCGAAAAGCAGTTTCTGTCGCGCTGATTACCATGATGGGTATCACGTTTACCGGATGCCCGCAGAACAGCGGCCCCACGCCGGGGCAAAGTTACCACTTCCCCTCGGTGAACTGGCAGCGAGGCCATCGGATCGAGGAGATGTCCGGTGGTGGGTTCTTTATCGCGGGTGATGCGAGTTATGGCGATTCAGTGCCCCGGGTGCTGGGCGTCAAACTGGATGCGGATCGCAGCGTAATTTGGGCCAGTGATGGCACCGCGCCATTCACAAGGTCGGTTTACGACATATCGGGTCTGGCCTTCTCCGCATGCGATGGAAGTGTGACAATGGCGGGGCTCGATATGCCTATGACCAACTCGGGCACCCCGGTGAGTCATCTGCGAATCATGCAGGTAAATGAGACAGGCGATGTCTTGTGGGACAATACCTATGGGGAACAGTCCTTTGTTCCAAGGGCTGCACTGGAACTAACTGACGGGCAGGTCGCGATAGCGGCATATAACAATTCTTGGGGCGTTAACAGAGCAGGTCTCTACCTACGACTGCCAAAGGACGGCAGTTCCGTGGAGGTCCATGAACTGAGTCCGGAGAGCTTCTGGCCGGTTACCTCCATCATTTGCTCGGATGGGGGTGTGGCGGTGGCTGGCCTAGGAGGGATCCCGAACGTATCCACCAGTACGGAATTTGTGGTGGTGAAGCTTGCAGCCGACGGTATCGAGCAATGGCAGAAAATCGTGGACATTAACGGCAACGACGACGTTACTTCCCTGGCCGAGGCCCCCAACGGCGATTTCGTCCTCGCGGGGACGCACGGTGAGGGTCTGTCCTTTGTGCGGATTAGCCCGGACGGCGAGGTCGTTTGGGTGCGGGATGATATATTCCCTGACACGGGACCGGGTACTGTAAGCACCGACGTGTGGGATGTGGATGTGAGTGACACGGGCGACATCGTCTTCGTCGGCCACACGGAGCGCTGGGTTTACCTGACGCTCTGGCCCATCAGTGTGACGTACAGCAACTACATTGCCCTCCTCGACGGCAACGGCGACGTGCGCTGGAAAACCACCGTCGGCGACGCCCGCCTCTACGGCGTCACCGCCACCGCCGAAGGCACCTTCATGGCCACCGGCAACGTGGGCACCGACCTCGTCCTGATTGAGGTGGATAGCGAGGGAAATGTTCTCAACTGAGCCCATGAAAGACAGGCATTAAAGGGTGACGGTCACCTTTTATTAGAGAATAATAGGGGGAATAATAGATGACTGCCACCCTTTATTTTTCGACCACGGATTACACGGAGAACAGGGATGGAGAAATGGGCACATCCGGTTTGCCCCGATGCTCAACCTGTACGCCCGCCGGCCCGCTTATTCTCCACGTTCTCACGAATCAGTGCAAATGCCCGTTGAGGCATTTGCGAAATTGACGGTCTTGATGGTTCATCCGAATGAGCCAAAAAGAAGGTGAACCACCGACCAACCACGGAACTCGCATGGCCGTCGGGTCCGCTTTCAGGTATAATGGTCGTCATGAGGTTTTGATCCCATGGGGGAATCCACGGGAAAGGTTAAGGCGTTGTCCCGTATCATGGCGCGACCGTCTGGCCGCAACCAAAGGAAGTGCAAATCGTTCACGGCGCAGAGAATTTCTTCAATGTGGCACAGCCGCCCTCTGTGGGCCGTACTCGGCCCGAACCGGGGGCTGTGGAACCCGCAGGGTTCCATCTCCGCACCCTTACGGGTATTTGCTTTCTCCGAGCAACAGACCTTGAATGCGCATAAGAGTTCGAGTCCAATTGGAGTCCTTGCGGACTCCACGGCCCTTGGTTCGGGCCGAGTACGGCCCACAGCCGAGGGCGGCTGTGCCACATAAAAGGAGAGCCTTCGGCTCTGTCAAGATCTCCTTTTTTGCCATCTCAGTCAACATATTACTACACAATGCCTTAAGCCCATCCCCCTGGAAAAGGGCAAATAAAGTTAACGATCCTGGATGTTAGTGGTATAGAGCCCCGCTTTCGCGGGGATGACGATTGGTCGTGGCGGGGACGGCGATAGCGATCCCCGGTTTCGGATACGCCGGGCCAAGGAGTGCGTGTGTCTTATTGGGCCATAATCGCGATTGCCCTTATCCGGGGAGGAACCGCCATGCCATCCGTGCCTGTCGATTTGGCCCTTCGCGCTCCCGCGATTATCTTGAATCCCGGTCCCGAGTACGCGGACGCGGCAAGAACGTGGCAGGGGATTCCCGGTATCGAGCGCGCCAGGAACGGGCGGCTTTGGGCCACCTGGTACAGCGGCGGCCCCACGGAGGGCCTGTGGAACTACGTGCTGCTTCACACCAGCGGCGACGATGGCGCAACGTGGTCGCCCGTTCTGGTGGTGGATCCGCCGGGCGAGGTGCGTGCTTTCGACCCTTGCCTGTGGATCGACCCGACGGGTCGGCTGTGGCTGTTCTGGGCGCAGGGGTATGGGGGCAACGCGAATCCGCCGAAGGTTGAAAGCGTCTGGGATGGCCGTGGGGGCGTCTGGGCGATCACCACGGACCATCCGGGGAACGCGGCCCCGGCGTGGTCGGCCCCGCGCCGCCTGTGCAACGGCATCATGATGAACAAGCCCACCGTCACCACGTCGGGCGCGTGGCTCTTGCCCGCGTCGGTGTGGCGGCTTCCCGTGAACCCGCTCCATCCTCACCACCTCCCCGAGGAAAGCGCCGCCAACGTGGTGGGGTCCCGCGACCGGGGCGGCACGTGGACCCGCTACGGCGGGGCACTGGTGGCGAAGGCGGCCTTCGACGAGCACATAGTGGTGGAACGAAGGGATGGTTCGCTCTGGATGTTGCTTCGCACGTCGCAGGGCATTGGCGAAAGCCTTTCCAGGGACGGGGGCCGCACGTGGAGCGCGGGGGATCCGGCGGTTTTCGGGATTTTGCCCTCCGCCCGCTTCTTCCTGCGCCGGCTTCGCTCGGGCAAGTTGCTGCTCGTGCGGCACGACCCGCCCGAGGGCAGGAGCCGCTCCCATCTCAAGGCCTTTCTCTCGGATGATGATGGAAAAACCTGGACGGGCGGCCTCATGATCGATGAGCGGAACGGTGTGTCCTATCCCGACGGCGTGGAAGCGGAAGATGGCCACATCTACATCATCTACGATTTCGAGCGGCACGGCGCGAAGGCGATCTATATGGCCGTCTTCACCGAGGCGGATGTTGCCGACGGTGCTTTCCGTTCTCCCGGCGCGCGGGAGCGGGTGCTGATCAACCAGGCCACCGGTTCGTGCGACCCCGGGCGTCAGCCATAGCCCCTTACCCGTGAAATTCCGTACCAATGGTTACGAAAAGGCAAGGGGTCGCCCCTTACTCATGGTTCCCCGCTTTCGCGGGAATGACGGACGATAGGGGCACGCTCCCGCATGCCCGTTGGCGGCACGTGTCCCGTGCCAACAGGGCGCTCCATGGTGAAGTAGGGTGGGCCAAGGCCCACCCTACGTACTGGAAGCCTCTTCTACTTTCTCCGCGGGAACGCATGGCGCGGGCGGAACGGTGCGCTGAAAGGCACCCTTACGGGCGTCGCACGGAAGTTCTTTTCGGGTCGCGGGACTTTCTCGCCCGGTGGGACCGCTTCCTGCCTTCGGACGGGGGCTCCGTAAGGTAAAGCTCACACCAGTCGTCGCGCCATGGTTTCCAGGGCGCCTTGTCGCCCTGCTGCTTGATGAGCTTGGTGGCGGCTTCGTTGCCGATGATTTCCTCCGCCGCGGGATCCCACTTCAACGCCGCGCCCACTTCGGCGGAAATCATGGCGAGGTGGCCCGGCGTGACGGAGCGATGGGAGATCTCGGCGGTGGTCACGGCGCGTTTGCGCGACTTCACGCTGTCCAGGAAGTTGCGCCAGTGGTCGTTGGATTCATAGGCCTTGAACGGGCCGGGATTGAACTCGGGATTCGTCCACGCCGGGTTCGAGGTGATGAATTCTCCGCGGCTGATGAAAAGCCAGCCGTCCGTGCCGTAAACGGTCACACCCTGACGGGTACGGTTGGTGATGCGGGTCTTTACGCCGCTTGCGTAGGTACACAGCACTTCATACTTCCATGCGCCATCCCACACCTCGCGCTCTTGGGGTTGCCGAAAGTCCACGGTATGCACTTCCACGGGGCCGCCGTGTTCCTCGTCCAGCATCCAGTGGAGAATGTCGTTGTGGTGGCCCATCCAGTCCATCATCTGTCCGCCACCGTAGTGGTGATTCCAGCGCCAATTAAAATGGTGGCGCTTGGGATGATAGGGCAGCATGGGGGCTGGTCCGCACCACCGGTCGTAGTGGATTGTCTTCGGCACCAGGAAACCGCCGTTGGCGGGCGGGTAGGGGTTCCCCGAAGGCAGCCCCACTTCCGCGTAGGTCACCTCGCCCAGCAGACCGTTGCGTACCACGTCCACGGCGCGCCGCCAGGGGAATTGGCTCCGCTGCCACGACCCCGTCTGCCAGATGCGGCCCAGGCGGTTGACCTCGTCCACCAGCATTTTTCCCTCGGCATGGGTGTGGGTGATGGGCTTCTCGCAGTAAATGTCCTTGCCCGCGCGGGCCGCGGCGATGGCGATGGCCGCGTGCCAGTGATCGGGGGTGGCAATCATCACCGCGTCGATGTCGCGCCGGTCCAGGAGCTCCCGGTAATCCGTGTAGGTCTTGCAGTCCCTGTTGCCGTAATAGTCGTTCACCTTGGCCGTGCGTTCCGCCAGGATGTTGTCATCCAGGTCGCACAGCGCCACGATGCGGCAGTCGTCCTTCTTGATAAAGTTGCTCAGGTTGGCATCACCCATGGAACGTATGCCAATGCAGCCCATGTTGATGCGCTTCGACGGCGCCGTTCGGCCGTAAGCCGTCGAGGGAAGGATCATGGGCGCCGCCGCAGCCACGCCCGCCGCCGTAAGAAAACCACGCCGACTCAGTTTGTTGCTCATGGGGCGATTCCTCTCTCCCACTCCCGGATTCCCTTGCGCGTTCCCTTGACACGGGGACGCGCATTTTTTGCAAACACACGATGGCCGTCAAGAATACACCCCTCGCCGAACACGCGCAAACGGAACACGGCTGTGCCATTTGCGAAAAGACCCCCCGGGGATAGGGGGGGCCTCCCTTCCGGTCTTTTGCGGCCTCTTCGGCGGGTCTGTTAGAATTGCTTCCCCGCCGTGTGCATAGACGCAGGTGATACGGGGCCACTGCCCCGTCCGCACGTTACCAAGAAAGCCGGAAGGGATCGGTGCATGTCCAAGAAAAAACAACTTGTCGAACCGCGCACGCTGAAAGGGTTCCAGGATTTCCTGCCCGTGGACCTGATCACGCGCAAAGAGATCATTCGGCGCATCGAGTCCATCTTCGAGCAATACGGTTTCGCGCCGGTCGATTCACCGGCCCTGGAGCACCTGGACGTGCTCCTCGGCGCGGGCGGTGAGAACACCAACAAGGAGCTGTTCCGGCTGGAGAGTCCCGAGGGCGAGCCCGTCGCCCTGCGTTTCGACCTGACGGTGCCTTTCGCGCGGCTCCTGGCGCAGTATCCCGACAAACTGAAGGCTCCCTTCCGCCGTTATGCCATCGGCCCCGTGTGGCGGGCCGACAAACCGGGGCCGGGGCGGTTTCGCCAGTTCTGGCAGTTCGACGTGGACGTGGCGGGCGCGCCGACGGTGGCGGTGGACGCCGAGCTGGTGGCCATCATGTGCGAGGTGATGGAGGCCGTGGGCGCCCCGGATTACCGGGTGCTCATCAACAACCGCAAGCTCTTCGACGCCCTCCTGGATGGTTGCCATATTGGCGAGGAGGCCCGGCGCAAACACATCATGCGGGTCATTGACAAGTTGGCCAAGGTGGGCGAGGAGAACATTCGCCTGGAGTTGGCGGATGGCCGCGTGGACGATTCGGGTGATCCCATTCCGGGCGTGAAACTCGACGGGGCAGCCATTGACAAGATCATGGCCTTTATCGCCGTTACCGCGCCGACGCGGATGGCGGTGGTGGAGGCCTTGGCGGGCGCCTTGCCCGAAAGCAAACTGACGACGGATGCGCTGGACGAGATGCGCGCCATGGCGGAAGCCCTGGCGGCCCTCGACGTGTCCGAGGCCCACGCCGTTTTCGACCCCAGCCTGGCGCGGGGCCTGGACTACTACACGGGACCGGTCTTCGAAACCGTCATCCCCGCGTCGCCCCAATTCGGGAGCGTGGGGGGCGGCGGCCGCTACGACGGCCTGGTCGAGCGTTTCATGAACCGTCCCATCCCCTGCACCGGCATGTCGGTGGGACTGGACCGGCTCATGGCCTGCCTCACCGAGTTGGGCGCGGTGCGTCCGGTCAACACACCCGTGCAGGCCCTGGTGGTGACCATGGGGCGGGTTCCCCAGGCGGAAACGCTTCGGCTCGCCCGGGAACTCCGCGCGGCCGGCATTCGCACGGAGGCCTTTTTCGCCAGCCGCAAGAAAATGCAGATGGGCAACCAGCTCAGCCATGCCGACCACTACGGCATTCCCGTGGCGGTCATTATCGGCGAGGACGAACTGGCGCAGGGCGTGGTCTCCGTGAAGGACCTCCTGGCGGGCAAGGCGGAGCGCGCGGACATTGAAGACCGCGAGGCCTACCGGGAAGCGGGCAAGGCGGGGCAGACCACCGTCGCGCGGGCCGAGGCGGCCGCCGTGGTACGCCGGATTCTCGATGCCCACGGGACGGGCGACTGAGACCGCGTTTCAACGGAACATCAACGTTGAATCGGTTTGGCACCCCCCCCCGCCCCCCCACGGTTATTTCCGCGAAAAGGGGCATTCATGGAAAAGAGCGACGTCATGCCGGTAAGGGCTGTCCGCCGCCTTGACGCAATGTTGGGTTGAACTTAGGGCTGCCGCCGTATATAATCCCCCGTCTTCTGGCGAGGGGACCCAGCAGTTTCTTCTCGTCTAAATCCCCGTAAGAAAGGAGGTGCGTATTATGTCCAATACCACGAATATTGCCGAAACCATCAAGCAGATTGTGGCCGAAAAGCTCGACCGTTCCGCCGATGAGGTGACCGATTCCGCCAGTTTCATTGATGACCTGGGCGCGGATTCGCTCGATATTACCGAGTTGCTCATGGCGCTGGAAGAAGAGTTTGACGTTGAGATAGATGATGACGCCAACCAGATCGAGACCGTCGGCGACGCAGTCAGCTATATCCAATCCAAACTTTAAGGGGCTTGTTCAACGCCCTTTGGGCGTTTGAAAATAGATTCTTCAGATTGGCATTTCACCCAGCCCGCCGGGGCAAACACTCCGGGGGCTGGGTTTCAACCTAACCCGGCTCGGCCGGAAACAAGAATCGTCTCCACGAAGAACCGTGGTTCCGAAGAAAAGCAGTACCCTGGCCTTTCCCGCGGGTTCCCGCCATCGCGGGGATGAGGAAGGGAGGGGCAGGTATATGTTTGTGACGATTTGTACAGAACTTCACGGGTAAGGAACGAACAGGGGCTATGATTGTGACGAAGGTTGTTGTCACGGGTATGGGTGTGGTTTCTCCGCTGGGGAACAACGTGGAAACCTTCTGGCGCAACCTCAGCGAAGGCAGGTCGGGTATTCGGAAGGTGGACCTTTTCGATACCGAGGGTCTGCCCTCGAAAATCGCCGGTATGGCCGAGGATGTGGTTCCCGAGGGAATGGGGCCGAAGGACATGCGGCGCATGGCCCGTAACAATGTTTTCGCCGTGGCCGCCTGCGACGAAGCCCTGGCCCAATCCGGCGTGGATCCGGATCGGGAGGATCCTTTCCGCTGCGGTGTATTCATCGGCTCCGGCATCGGCGGGCTTCGCACCGTGAACGAAGATTCAGTGAAGATGGAGAAGGGCGGTCCGCGCCGCGTATCCCCCCTCATGGTGCCCAAGGGACTCACCAACATGGCCTCGGGCGTGGTGGCTATCCGCACGGGTTTCCAGGGCCCCAATCGCGCCATCGTGACCGCCTGCGCCACGGGAACCCAGTGCATTGGCGGCGCGGCGGATCTCATTCGTCTCGGCAAGGCGGATGTCATGCTGGCGGGCGGCACGGAGGCCACGATCATTCCTTTCGCCTTGGCGGGCTTTGGCGCCATGAAGGCCCTCTCCACCCGCAACGACGAGCCGGAGCGGGCAAGTCGCCCCTTCGACCTGGATCGTAATGGCTTCGTCATGGGCGAAGGTTGCGGCATCGTGGTTCTGGAGAGCGAGGCGCACGCCAAGGCGCGGGGCGCCGAGATCCTGGCCGAGGTGGCCGGGCTGGGTGAAACCTGCGACGCCCACCACATCACCGCGCCGCGGCCGGACGGCTCGGGTTGTTCCGGCGCCATGCTCGCCGCGTTGCGGCAGGCGGAACTGAATCCGGAGGAGGTGGACTATTACAACGCCCACGGTACGAGCACGAAGCTCAACGACGCGGGCGAGTCCAAGGCGCTCCACATGGTGTTTGGCGAGACCACGCCGCCCGTGAGTTCGACCAAGTCCATGACCGGGCATTTGTTGGGCGCCGCCGGGGGCATCGAGGCACTGGCCTGTATCCAGTCCATCCGCACGGGGATTATCCATCCCAACCTCAACTACGAAACACCCGATCCCGACTGCGATATCTCCATTGTCGCGGGTGAGGCGCGCGAGACGGATGTTCGTGTCGCCATGTCTTGTTCCCTGGGCTTTGGCGGCCACAACGGTTGCCTGATTATACGGCGTTATGAGTGAAGCGGATAATCGCGTTCGTGAAATCAAGGGCCTGCTCGACCGGCTGGGCTTGCCCATGGGCGACCCCGCCCTGTTTGACCAGGCCCTGACCCATTCCTCGCGCGTGGCCGAGTCCAAGGACGCGCCGGGCGATTACGAGTCCCTTGAATTCCTGGGCGATGCGGTGCTGGGCCTTTCCGTGGCGCACCATCTTTTCCACACCCTGCCTGATTGCACGCCGGGGGAATACAGCCGCATGCGTGCGAGTTTGGTCAATCGGCGGGTGGTGGCGCGCGTGGCGCGCGAACTGGATATCGTCCCCCTGATACGTCTTGGAAAGGGGGAGGAGCTTTCCGGTGGCCGGAGGCGAACCGCCCTGATGGCGGATTGCCTTGAATCGCTCATCGGCGCCGTGTATCTTGATAGCGGCTGGCAGACGGCCCACGAGTTCGTCATCCGCGTTTTTGCGCGCGAGTTGGCTCGTGTCCACGAAGCGGACCGCGTCTGGGATTTCAAATCCCGCTTGCAGAATCTCTGCCATGCGGAACATATAGACCTGCCGTCCTTCGTCGTGGTACGCTCGGACGGGCCGGATCACAAGAAGAAGTTTGAGATAGAGGTGCATTTGCGCGGCCGGCCGGCGGGTCGCGGCAAAGGCCTGAGCAAGAAAGAGGCGGAGCAGCGTGCCGCCCGCCAGGCGCTTGAAAACGAGGGAATGTGTTTTGACTAGCGGCTTCTTGGGGTTTGGAAGTGACGGGGCGCGCCGCGAGCCGTCCGGTTCCGAATCGACCGGGAAGCCCGGGGAGTTTGCTTCATGATGGATCTTCCGTTTCTTAAGTTGGCAGCCGCCGCGTCCGTCATCGCCCTGCTGTTCGTGGTCTACCTGATGCGCTTTGTGCTCAAGCATCCCCAGGGCACACCCCAGATGGCCGAGCTCTCCAGGCTCATACAGCAGGGGGCCACGGCTTTTCTCCGCCGGGAATACACCTACGTCGCGTCCCTGGTTGTCCTCATCGTCCTTTTCTTTATCGTAGTGGGCGTCGTAAAGCCCGAGTTGGCCCTGGGCTGGAAAACCGGGCTTACCTTCGCCCTTGGCGCCGTGGCGAGTACCAGCGCCGGCTTCCTGGGCATGTACATCGCCACGCGGGCCAATGCGCGTACCGCGGCGGCCGCCGCGTCGGGGGGCGTGCGACCGGCCCTGGCGGTGGCCCTGGGCGGCGGCGCGGTCATGGGCATGGGGGTCGTGGGCATCGCCCTGTTGGGGCTGGTATTCGTGTTTTGGCTTTTCGGCCGTGGTGAAAGCGGACCCGCTATTGTGAACGGCTATGCCATGGGCGCGTCCCTGGTGGCGTTGTTCGCGCGTTCCGGCGGCGGTATTTTCACCAAGGGCGCCGACATGGGGGCGGACCTCGTGGGCAAGGTGGAGGCGGGGATTCCCGAGGACGATCCGCGCAACCCGGCCGTAATCGCCGACAACGTGGGGGACAACGTGGGGGATGTGGCGGGGCTGGGCGCCGATCTGCTGGAGTCCTACGTGGAATCCATTATCGCGAGCCTGGCCATCGCCAGTGTCATCGTCACGACGGGAGGCTCCGGCTACGTCATCGGATTCCCCTTCATGCTGGCCACGACGGGAATTATCGCTTCCATCCTCGGTATTTGCTACATCAAGTTCTTCCCCGGGAAGAACCCCCAGTCCTCCCTCATGATGGGGACCTATATCAGCGCCGTGGCGACCATCATTTTCGTGGGCGTATACGCCTGGCGTTTTGGTTCGGATTTCATGCTGTCGGACGTGACGTATGCCTGGTATGGCCCCCTGCTGGCCGCCGTGATCGGTATTCTCACGGGGGGTATTGTCGGTTTCGTGAGTGAATACTTCACTTCGGCCAAATACGGCCCGGTCAAGGGATTGGCCCAGCGTTGCGAGACGGGCGCGGCCACGGCCGTGGTCGAGGGTCTCGCCGTGGGGATGCAGAGCACGGCCATTCCCGTTCTTTTCATGGCGCTGGCCATCGTGTTGTCCTACATGTCCTGTGGCGTCTACGGTGTTGCCCTGGCGGCCCTCGGGATGCTGGCCACCACCGGCATGGTCGTGGCGGTGGATTCCTATGGCCCCATCGCGGACAATGCCGGGGGCATTGCGGAAATGGCCGGACTCGACCCCAAGGTGCGCGAAATCACCGATCACCTGGATGCCGTGGGCAACACCACGGCCGCCATCGGCAAGGGCTTCGCCATCGGCAGCGCCGCCTTCGCCGCGGTCGGGCTGTTGAGTGCCTACATCCTGGCGATTACTCATGTCCGGGGCGAGGTCTTTGTCCTGAACCTGGCGGAACCCCATATCCTGGCGGGCGTACTCGTGGGGGCCATGCTGCCTTTCTTTTTCTCGTCCATGCTGTTTCGGGCCGTGGGCAACTGCGCCGACACGATGATCCTGGAAGTGCGCCGGCAATTCGCCGAAATCCCGGGGCTGAAAGAGGGTAAGGAAGGGGTCAAACCCGACAGCACGAAATGCGTGGATATTGCCACCCGGGGCGCGATTCGCGGCATGTTGCTGCCCGGCATGATGGCCCTGCTCACCCCCCTTGCAGCGGGTTTCGTGATGGGCGCCGAAGGACTCGCCGGGGTGCTGGTCGGGGCCATTGCCACCGGTGTTCTGCTGGGCATACAGACGGCCAACAGCGGCGGCGCCATGGATAACGCCAAGAAGTACATCGAGGAAGGGCACTTCGGCGGCAAGAACTCCGAAGCCCATAAAGCGGCCGTTGTCGGCGACACCGTGGGCGACCCCCTGAAGGACACCGTGGGGCCCTCGATCAACATCCTTATCAAGCTGATGTGCGTGATTGCCCTGGTGCTGGCGCCGCTGTTCGCGTAGGATCGGGAACACCACGTCCCTGTTCCTGCCCGTGGCTCGCCGTGCCCGGGGCCAGGAACCGGTCGCGTTCATATCCCTTCCGTCATTCCCGCGAGAGCGGGAATGCACGGGATGGGACACGGTTCCGCCCCTGGAAAAACGCTTGGAGCCGGTTGGGCCGTTTGCCATGAACCCGTTACGGGGAGTACCCTATCGGGCGTGTCGGCCCCGGTACCGTGCCGGGGTCCGTATATTTCCGGTTCGGCGGTAATGAGGAGAGATGGGATGGACAAGGTTCGGTTGGGCGTGATTGGTTTGGGGAACATGGGTACCGCCCATTCGCAGGCTATTCGAGAAGGCAAGGTGTCGCGTAGTGAGTTGACGGCGGTCTGTGACGTTTTGCCCAAGGCGCTGGAACCCTATGAAGGCGTGAAGAAGTTCGCCGACAGCGGGGAGCTGATCCGCTCCGGCGAAGTGGACGCCGTCATTATCGCCACGCCCCATTACGATCACACGACCATCGGGATTGACGCCCTCGAACAGGGGCTGCATGTCCTCACGGAAAAGCCCATCTCGGTGCATAAAGCCGACTGCGAGCGTCTTCTCGCCGCCCACAAGAACCGGGAGCAGGTCTTTGCCGTCATGTTCCAGCTACGCACGGACCCGGCATTCAAGAAGCTCAAGGAGGTCATCGACCGGGGCGAGTTGGGCGCCATCCAGCGCACCAACTGGATCATTACCACCTGGTTCCGCTCCGATGCCTACTATGCGTCGGGGGGGTGGCGCGCCACCTGGCGCGGCGAAGGCGGCGGTGTGCTGCTGAATCAGTCGCCCCACACACTGGACCTTTTTCAGTGGATTTGCGGCATGCCCACCAGGGTTTACGCCAAGTGCGACCTGGGCCGCCACCACAATATCGAAGTGGAGGATGACGTGCATGCCCTGCTTGAATACGAGAATGGCGCGCGGGGCGTGTTCATCACCGGCACCAGCGAGGCGCCCGGAACCAATCGCCTGGAAATTATCGGGGACCGCGGCCGGATTGTTCTGGAGGACGGGAAGATCACCTTTAACCGGAGCGAGACGCCCATCGCGGAATTCTCCCGCACGACGCGCAACAGCTTCGGAACGCCCGGCATCTGGAACATTGACATTCCCGTACCGAACGGTCCGCGCGGCGGAAACCACGTGGAGGTCTGTCAGCGTTTTATCGACGCCATACTGGACGGAACGCCGCTCGTGGCGGAAGCGGAGGAAGGCATTCACAGCGTGGAACTCGCCAACGCCATGCTTTATTCTTCCTTCACGGGAGAAACCGTGAACCTCCCCCTTGACGGCGCCGCCTACGAGGCCAAGCTCAAGGAACTTATTGCCAACTCCCGCTTTGAAAAGAAGGTGGTCGAGGCCGAGGTGGATTTCGAGGCCTCGAAGATGTAGCCGTCACGGTGCCGGAAACAATCATTCATGAATGCCATCACCCGCATGTGGCGGACCTATTACCATGGCCGGAAGTTCGCCCGGAAAGGCGGGCATTGCCGTTTCCCCACGCCCCTGCTTTTCGTGGAGGGCCATGTCTCGTTGGGCAATTCCTGCCGCTTTCGTAACAACGTCACCCTGCGTACCCACGGTGAAGGCCGTATCCGCTTCGGCAACCGTTCGGGGGTCAGTTGGGGCGTGACCGTTGAATCGGCGGCGTCCATCGAAATCGGAGAGTACACGGCCGTGGCGGAGTATTCCTATGTCTGCGACTTCGTGCCGGTACTGGGTGGCAACACCCTGGCGCCGGGCGCGGCGGAACGCATGGCCCGGCCCATACGTATCGGGAATGGCTGTTTCATTGGCTGCCGGTGCTACATCGGTCCCGGCGTGACCATAGGGGACAACGCGGTGGTGGGCAATCACAGCATTGTGACGCAGGACATCGGCCCCGGGGAAATCTGGATCGGCACGCCGGCGCGCCGCATGGGGCACCGCACGGACAACATCCCCGAATCACGGCGGCGGGAATACGAGGAACTTGTGGCACGATACGGCATTCAGGCCGACCGGTACCGGCGATGACGGTGCGGGCCATCACCTTTGATTTCTGGAGCACCCTCTTTCGCGATGCGCACGGCGAAGCGCGATGGGCCGCGCGGACCCGGACGGCAGCGGCCCTGACCGGAGCCGACGCGGCCATGGTCGAGAATCACCTGAAGGACATCAGCCGCGGGTTTTACGAGCACCACATCAGGCACCAGCGCACCCTGGGTCCCGAGGACGCGGTGGGCATGCTGTGCGAACGGCTGGGTTGCACCCTTTCCGCGGCGCAAACCGCCGAACTGTGTCATGTGCTGGGCACGTCCATCCTCGACCACGCCCCCGAACCCGAGCCGGACGCGCTGGAGGCCGTGGCCGCCGCCGCCGCGCGGGTGCCCGTGGGCCTCATCAGCGACGCGGGTTTCTCCCCCGGCGCCTCCCTGCGCGTTCTCCTGGCGCGCCATGGTTTCGACCGGTATTTTCGGACCATGGTGTTTTCCGACGAGGTCGGCGCGTCCAAGCCCCAACCCGTCACCTTCCAAACCGCGGCCGCAGCCCTGGGCGTCGCGCCCCACGAGATTTTCCACATCGGCGACCTGGAGCCCACCGATATCGCCGGTATCCGGCAACTCGGCGGTACGGCGGGGCTTTTCGCGGGAATCAACGCGCGCTTTCTGGGCGCCACCGCCGCGGAATACACCTTTCTCACGTGGAAGGAGTTCATCGAGGCCTTGCCGGAGATCTGCTGATGGGGCGAAACCGCCCTGGTTTGGTACAATGGGCGCGGCCCTGTAACGGCCAGCCGTCCTCCGAATGGCTGAATCATCCCGGAAAATCCCCCGAAGCATGTATTCCCCCGAATCACACCATCATTGGCCCGAGGAAGTGGCCAATGCCGTCACCCACGGCATTGGCGCCTTACTCAGCGTTTCGGGTCTCACCCTGTTGGTCACGCGCGCCGCGGGGGAAGCGGATCCCTGGCGCATCGTAAGCGTGAGCATCTTCGGGGCCACGCTGGTGCTCATGTATTTGGCGTCCACCCTCTACCATGCCCTGCCCCATCCCCCCGTGCGCAAGGCGTTGCGCATCTGTGATCACTGCGCTATTTTCCTCCTTATCGCCGGAACCTATACGCCTTTTCTGCTGGTGAGCCTGCGCGGCCCCTGGGGGTGGAGCCTTTTCGTGGTCGTGTGGGGTTGCGCCTTGGTCGGGTGTATCCTGAAGATCGTCTTCCTAGCGGGCGGTAAACACGGCAAGAAGCTCGACTACCTGTCCACCGCGCTCTATGTCGGCATGGGATGGGTGGTGGTCATTGCGCTCAAGCCCGCCGTGGCGGCCGTGTCGCCCGGCGGTATGCTGCTCACCCTGATCGGCGGCCTGGCCTATACGGGCGGCGTGGCCTTCTACCTGTGGGAACGGTTGCCCTACAACCACGCCATCTGGCACGTCTGTGTTCTCGCCGGCAGCGTCACCCACTTCTTCGCCGTTTTCTCCTACATCCTGCCCGTGCCCCAAGCGGGCGGCTGAGGCGAACAGGAAGGGGCGAAGTGAAAAAAAGCAGGTACCCTCTTCGTCCGTGCTTCACCGCCTTCGCTTACAGCACGGCCGCAATGGCGGAACAGAGGACGTCCATGTTAGCCTCGGTCATGCCGGCCACGTTGATGCGGCCCGACCCGACGATATAAATGCTGTATTGTTCACGAAGGGCCTTGACCTGGTCCTTGCCCAGGCCGGACATGGAAAACATGCCGCGTTCGCCGGTGAGAAAGCTGAAATCCATCTTGTCCGTCTTGGCGCGCATGGTGTCGGCGAAAAGCCTGCGCATACCGTTGATGCGGTCGCGCATGGCCGCGAGTTCCCGTTGCCAAAGCGCGGTCAATTCCGGGTCGCCGAGGATCTCGTTCACGACGGCGCCGCCATGGAAGGGCGGATTGGAGTAGTTGCTCCGCACGCAAACCTTCAGGTTGCTGAAGGCCTTGCCGAGATCTTCCGGCGTGGCGGCCACGACGGTCAACGCGCCCACGCGCTCGTTATAGAGGCCGAAGTTCTTCGAGAAAGAGTTGCAGATCAGCAACTCGCAACCGGCGGCGCAAAAGGCGCGCAGTCCGGCGGCGTCCTCTTCCAGCCCGTCGCCAAGGCCCTGGTAGGCAAAATCGATCAGCGGCAGCAGACCCCGTTCTTTCATCAGCGTGGCAATGGCATTCCACTGCGCGGGACTCGGATCAACGCCCGTGGGATTGTGGCAGCAGCCGTGGAGCAACACCACGTCGCCCGCCGGGATTTCACGCAGACCCGCCATCATACCATCGAAGTCCAGGGCCTTGTTGGCGGCATCATAATAGGGATAGGTCCTGGTCTCCACGCCGGCCGCCTTAAACACGGCGGGGTGGTTCGCCCACGTGGGGGAACTCAACCAGATGGTGGCTTCAGGCAGCATGGTGTGAATGAAATCGCCCGCCACGCGGAGCGCTCCCGTTCCACCGGGTGTGTGGGCCGTGGCGGCACGGCCACCGGCGATGATCTCGTGACCGGCGCCGAAGAGCATGTCACGGACCTTGACGCCATAGGCGGCGTCGCCGGGGATGCCCACGTAGGTCTTGGTGCTTTCCTGATCCAGCAGCTTGGCTTCGGCCCGCTTGACCGATTCGAGGATGGGCGTGGCGCCCTTCTCATCCCGATAGACACCGACCCCAAGGTTGATCTTCGCGGGGTTCGGATCTTTCTTGAAGGCCTCCGTCAGTCCCAGGATGGCATCCGGCGGCGCGGCATTGAGGCGGTCAAACATGGTCGTCCCTTTCGTGATGGTTGCGCGGCTCCGGGCATACACCCACCATGCAGGACCCGGCCATGCGCACTTTGGCGGGATGATAGCGAAGCCCGCGGTGCCTGGACAAGTTGCCCCCAACAGTTACCCGCAACGTGCCACCCTGCCGCGCTCGGGCTGTTGTTGCCCAGGGGCGGGCAGGTTTACCCGTGGCACCCGGCGATCATGGATTTACCGCGCGGCGATATCGTAGGCGGCCAGGGCCTTTCCATGACGGATGTAAAGGCGCTTGCCGGCGATGGCCGGGTGTGCCCAGTGCTTGCCGTCGCCCACGTTCAGCGTGAACTGTCCGGTACGGTGAAAACCATCGGGCGTGGCCCGAATAAGACTGACAATGCCCTTCCTGGGTCCTTCGTAAAGGTAAATCATGCCGTCGGCATAAATCACCACGCCCTGGGACACCTCCCTGGTGCGCCAGGCGATTCTTCCGGTAGCCAGTTCCAGGCAAATCATTTCGCGTCCGGATTGATGGGCCGTGCCGTAGAGGTAGCCGTCCAGCAGGATAACGCCATGGTGCTGTACGTCCAGGTTCTTGTCCTGCCACACGGGTTGGACCGATTTGCCATCCGCCGACAGGGCGAGCATACCGCCGCCGGAACGATAACCCGCCGTGTAATAGATCATGCCGTCGGCGTAAACCGGGGTGACGGCGTGGATGTCATACTTGGTCGGGTGGGGATGTTTCCAGAGAAGGATACCGGTTTTCGCATCAATTCCGATCACGAACTTGGACGTTTCCGTGACCAGCAGCCGGGTGCCGCCCCGTTCAATAATGCCGGGGGAGCAGTAGGACGTTCTCTTGCCCACGCCCGCCGCCGTCCACACGGTATCCCCCGTTCGCTTGTCGAGGGCGGCGACGCTGACGCTTGGGCTGCCCGGCGTGCAGAACACGAGGCCCTCATCCACCAGCACCGACTCGGCGATGCTCCAGTCGATGTTCTCCGCGCCAAAACGCTGGAGTATATTGACCTTCCAGTCGATCTGTCGCGTGGCCAGGTCGATGCAATACAGCACGCCCATGCCGGACATGATGTATGCCCGGCCGCCAACGATGGTCGGCGTGGACCGGGAACCCGGCGCCTGGGCGTCCTTCGTCTCCACGCCATAGGCCATGCGCCACTTCTCCCTGCCGTCCAGGCCGAGGGCAAAGAGATAGCCTTTGCCGTCCTGCAACATGCCGGGCACGTAGATGGTGTCGCCCACCACCGAAGGCGCGGCGTAACCGTCGCCGATTCCGTCGGCCACCCAGATCACCGGTGGTCCGCCTTCAGGCCAGCTTTTCATCAGGCCCGTGTCCGGGAACTTTCCGTCCCGTTCCGGCCCCCGAAACTGTGGAGAATCGGCAAGGGCGCTGCCGGCCAGGAGCATGGCGAGCGTTGTGGCGAGGTAAGAGATACGCATGGCAGTCCACCTCCATGGTTGGACGGTACTGCGTCATGATCACACGTTTCTTCGCGGGGTGGGGCAATCCCCACCCCGCGTGATTCTGCCGGGTTAAAACAGGGAAGTCAACTTGGCGAAAACACGGGTCACGGGAAACTTGCCGGGGTACTTCACGAAATCCACGTGACCATCCATGTAGAGAACGTTCGCGCCGCCGGGCACGTGGTTGAAATTCGAGGACACCGTGCTGACCAGGTCGTACATGACGGCGATGGTGCTTTGGGCCTGTGCGCCCGCGGCGGGGTTGTTGATGTCGGTGATGAAGAAACGCTCCACCCCCTCGCGGGTACGGGGGATGGTATTCAGCCCGTCGCCGCTGATGTCACTGTCATAGGTGTTTACACCGTAGGCCACTTCGGCGACACGCTGCACAAAGGCCATGATAAAGGGCACGCTTACGTATTGGCCCACCAGGTTCACCGCCTGGTCCACACCGGGGTCGTTCTCATCCGCGCCCAGGGCCAGGTAATCGTGGCCCGGCTCGCCGTTGTAGGCCCAGCTCAGGTAGCTGTAGGACTCGGGACTGAAAGCGCAGGGATCCAAACGGGTTTGGCCCTGGCTCAACAGGTCCTGGTCATACCAGCGGCCGGCGTTCTCGCTGTAGGCCTCATCGGTTCCACTGTCGGACGGGCAAATGAGTACCTTCGCGTCGGTCAGGTATTCGGGATACATGGCCGGCCCGCTGAAAACGAACTCCACCGCGCCCTGTCCGCCCGCGCTGGGCGTCGGCTCGAAAGGATTGGTGTAATAACAGCTCTTTCCGGAAGTATTCCGGTAGTTGCTGTAATTATGCGGGTCCGTGGGGTCCAGCGGGTTCAGGTCACGCACTTCATAGGCGACCCGGTCGGCCATGGGGGGGAATTTCGCGCCCCTGTCCTCGTTCGAATACATTTTGAAGGCCAATCCCAGTTGTTTGAGATTGTTTGCGCAGCTTGCACGGCGGGCCGCTTCGCGTGCCCGGGCCAGTGCCGGCAGCAGTATGGCAGCCAGAATACCGATGATCGCAATCACCACCAACAGCTCGATAAGGGTAAATCCGTTCTTCCGCTTCATTCAGAAACTTCTCCGTTGCATTGTGTCTTGCCCACCAGCCGGATCGGAAGACAGGGACAAGGCTGTCTTCTTGCCTGTTTCGTTCAATTTGGGTCAGTCGTTTTTCTCCTCCCGTGTAGTGATGGTCTCGAAAAAGGTCAGTCGGTTGAAGAAGGGGTCGCGAATGGACATCTCGCGCGTACCCCATGGGGTGTTCTCCATTCCCGGACGGGAATACCGGTAACATTTTCCCGCCAGATCCTGGTGAAAACCATCCAGGTTGTCCGTCTCGATTCTCACCGCGGCGCCCGAACTGCAATCGCCATGGTGCTCCGACAGATGGAGGACGCAGTCATCTTTCGAGATCTGCATGTAGAGCGGGAGGTCCTCCTCGAAACGGTGCTCCCAGTCCACCGAGAATCCGAGGAAATCCATGTAGAACTCCCTCGCCCTGGTTTCGTCAAAGATCCGAAGAATCGGCGTTGTTTTGCTCAATCCCATGCCGGCTGAACTCCACGCCCGGGGCACACGGTTCCCGGTACTTCATTTCCCGGTATAGAGCGCCGTGTGACAATTCCGGGCGTCTTCCTTGTTCCTGAATGATATGGCCGCGGTGGGGCAGGCCGCAACGCACTCCTCGGCGGAGGCCTGAAGCGCTTGGTCCAGTGCGCGGCCAAAGGGCACCTTGATCTCCACGTCGAAGCCGCGCCCGCTGAAGGTCAGGCCGATCTCCTCGCCGTGCTTTCGGGCGATCTCCACGCACAGCCCGCACTTGATGCACTTGCCCGGCTCGAAGATGACGTCGCCATCGCCGCCGATGACCTGGTAGACCCGTTCCTCGGTGGTGGTGTATTTGCGCTTCTCCACGCCGTATTCCGAAGCGTAGCGGCGCAGGTTGCACGTGGAGCGTTTCCGGCAGTCACAATGGAGACAACGGCCCGCCTCTTCGCGGGCGTCGGCCAGTTCGCCGTTGGTACCGGCGGGCGGAAAAGCCTCGCGGTTTTCATTGACGGCGCGCATCGTTTCGAGTTCGGTCTTGGCCAGCTTGCCCGCCTTGGAATCGAACACCGCGGCTTTGGGCCTGGGGTCCATGCTGCGCAGGTAGCGGTCCGCCCAGAGCGCGGCGGTCTTGCCGTTGCCCACGCAGCGGACGGCGAGCTTGTGTTCCGCCGCAGGGAAAATCTTCCCGCCGGGCTTCGCCACGCCCTTGCACGCCACGATGACGGCGTCACTGGATTCCAGGATGGGTTCCAGCGACTCTTCCGTGATTTCCGTGTCGTGGAAAAAATCGATGCCGAGTCGTGCCACCCACGCGATCTCCGTGTCCAGCACGGCGGCGGGCAACGCCTTCTCCGGCAGCCGCCGCAGCTTGCCCCCGGCCACGGACTCCTTCTCGTATACCGTGCAGGCGTGGCCCTGCTTGCGCAGCACCCACGCCGCCGCCATGCCCGCAAGCCCGGCGCCGATGATCGCTACACGCTTCCCCGTATCGGGCAGACATTCCAGCAGTTCGGGGTTGTCTTTCAACGCCTTCTCCGCCACCGCCTTGTGCAGTTCCCGGATCTGCATGGTCGAGTCATATTGCTTGCGGCGGCAGGGGTTTTGGCAGGGCGCCGGGCAGACATAACCCAGGGTCCAGGGGAAAACGAGGCCGTTGGTGACGGTGAAAGCCGCCGCGTCGAGATCGCCCGTGTAGATCTGCCGCATCATGGCGGGGATGTTCATCGAGGCGGGGCAGGTATGGCTGCACGGCGCTTCGCAGTCGCCCAGGTGCTCGCTGGTGAGGAGTTCCAGCACCTCCTTGCGCGCCTCGCAGACCTCGCTTCCGTCCGTCTCGACCTCCATGCCCTCGCGGACCAAGGTCGAGCAGGAGGGCAGCAACTGGCCGCTTTTCACCTCGCGCACCACGCACAACATGCACGAGTTCATGGGCCGCACGCCCTCCCAGTGACAGAGGGTGGGGACCTCGATCCCCATTTCCCGGGCCGCCTTGAGGAGTGATGTACCTTCGGCTACTTCCACGGCGCGGTTGTTAATGACCAGATTCGGCAAGGCTCTTGGCTTCCTCGGGATCGCGCGACCCCGCTTTGATGGCGTCTACCGGGCAGGCCACCCGGCAGACATCACAACGTGTACAAGTATCCAAATCGATAAGGTGCATCCGGTAAGGGCGCGACTCGATACAATCCACGGGACAGACCTGGGCGCATAGGGTACAGCCGATACAGGTGTCCTCCACCCAGTAGTCAATAAGCGCCTTGCAGCGGCCGGCGGGGCATTGGCCCGCCACATGGGCCTCGAATTCTTCGCGGAAATAGCGCAGGGCCGTGATGACGGGGTTCGGCGCCGTCTTACCGAGGCCGCAGAGACTTTGTTTTTTCACCACGCCGCCAAGCTGTTCCAGCAAGTCCAGATCGGCGGCCTTGCCCTTGCCCGCGCACAGACGCTCCAGCATTTCCAGCATGCGCTTGGTGCCGATGCGGCAGGGCGTGCATTTCCCGCACGACTCCTCCTGGGTAAAAGAGAGAAAGTACCGCGCCATTTCCACGATGCAATCCGAATCGTCGAGCACCACCATGCCGCCCGATCCCATCATGGCGCCCACTTCCGACAGCGCTTCGTAGTCCACGGGCGTGTCGAAGAGGCGCTCGGGAATGCAGCCGCCCGAGGGACCGCCCACGAGAACCGCCTTGGCCCTGCGGCCTTCCTCGACCCCGCCGCCGATTTCCTCGACAATCCGGCGCAGGGTGATGCCCATGGGCACCTCGATAAGGCCGCCGTTGCGGATCTTGCCCGCCAGCGAGAAGACCTTGGTTCCCTTGCTCTTCGCCGTGCCAAGTGCGCCGAAGGCCGCCGCGCCGTTGCGGATGATCCAGGGGATCATGGCCAGGGTTTCGGTGTTGTTGATAAGCGTGGGACAGCCGTATAATCCCTCCTGCGCGGGATAGGGGGGACGTATGGACGGCATGCCGCGCCGTCCTTCCAGCGAGGCGATGAGCGCGGTCTCCTCGCCACAGACAAAGGCCCCGGCGCCCTCCTTCACCTGCAAAGTCAGGCGGCGACCACTGCCAAGGATATTGTCGCCCAGTATACCCGCCGCCTCGCAATCCTTGATGGCCTGCCGCATGCGGCGCGTCGCCAGGGGGTACTCGGCGCGGATGTAGAGGTAGCCTTCCGCCGCGCCCACGGCCAGGGCGGCAATGATCATGCCCTCGATGACCCGGTAGGCGTAGGATTCCAGGATCATGCGATCCATGAACGCGCCCGGATCGCCTTCGTCGCCGTTGCAGATAATGAACTTCCGGTCGCCAGGCGCATCGTGAACGAACTGCCACTTGCGTCCCGTGGGGAAGCCCGCCCCACCCCGGCCCCGCAGACCGCTCTCCAGGATTTCCTCGATGATTCGTTGTGCGGACCAGCCCGCGCCGCCGGGCGGATTGTCCACCAGGCTTTCGCCCCGGTGCCGCGCCAGGAGTACGGCGCCCGCGGCCTTGCCGAAGAGACATTTCTCCAGGGCCATGAAGCCGCCCTTGCGGAGATACTCGTCCAGGTCGCCGGGATTCAGTTCGCCCCGGTGTTCCGTGGCGATGTGGCGCTGGTAGCCGAGAAAGGCAGCGATGTGCCGGTCCCGAACGCCGGTCTCGTGGCGTTCCGGGGTGAGGGAGGCGGGACGGGTGTAGAGGTGGTCCAGCCAACGGCTGGTGGAGGTCTTCATCCAGACAAAGGGCTTGCGCGGCTTGAAATGACGGGCCACAATGTCCGCTACTTCCTCCGGCCGCACCTGGTAGTAGCTTTGAACGGGACGGTCGGGCAGCACCACCTCGATCAGGGGGATTTGCTGGCACATGTGGACGCAACTGACATGTTTCACCGGCACCGTCGAGCCCGCTTCCGCCAGCGCCCGTTCCAGGGCCTCCCGCACCTTGCCGCTGCCCCCCGCCACACAACAACTGTCGAGGCCGATACGGATTTCCGCGCCGTTGGCCTTCACCGCGCGGGGCGCGTCCAGCGACATTCCCCCGCCCTCCGCCCCATGGCGCAGGAAGTCCTCCAACATGCCGTGAACGGAATCGGGGCGCACCTTGGCATAGGTCAGGCCGTCGATCTGCACGGCGGGCGCCAGGGAACAACATCCGAGACACGCCACCTTTTGCACCGTAAACTCACCGTCCTCGTCCGTGTCCCGGTTCCCTTCGAGGTGGAGTTCCTCCCGCACGGCGTCGAAAATATCGCCCGATCCTTTTACATGGCAGGCCGTGCCGTCACACACGGAGATGACATGCCGCCCCACGGGACGCGTGCGGAACTGGGAATAGAACGAAGCCACGCCCTCGATGGAAGCCGGGGTGATATCGGTCAGTTCGCAGACCCGTTCGAGGGCGGCCTCGGGCAGATAGCGGAAGCGCATCTGGATCGCCTGCAAAATGGGGATCACCGCCTCCGCCCCGCGCCCCCGCGCCGCGACGATTTGGTCGATTTCGGTAATGTTTAATGAGTCAGCCATGGTAACGGTCATTCGTAAAGATGTTTGTGTTCGCCTGGTTAAGTTGGAGGAAGGTCTTCAACCCGCCGGGGTTCTACTGTAAACCGACAGGCAATCCATTTCATGCCAACGCCATCACGGCCCCGAAGGAGCGGCGGTAGGACGGCGCAGAACGGCTGGTCCTCCCGGAGGGTGCCCAGGGGGGACAACATCATTACAGCCCCGAAGGGATGGCGATAGGACGGCGCAGAACGGCTGGTTCTCCCGGAGAGAACGCCCGGGGAGGACAACATCATTTCAGCCCCGAAAGGATGGCGATAGGACGGCGCAGAACGGCTGGTTCTCCCGGAGAGAACGCCCGGGGAGGACAACATCATTTCAGCCCCGAAGGGGCGGCAGCAGGTAGCCGTGGGTGAGCGAAGCGAGCCCACGGTTGCGGTGCGCAACATACCCAAGCCCCGAAGGGGTGACAGTAACCTCCATTCACAGCCAAATGTACTCCTCGTCGAATTTGATCGCGTGGGCCTGAAGCAAAGCCCTGAATTCACTCTTGAAGTCCGCGTCACGATGATGATGCTCCTGGTTTGAGATGTAGGCTTTGACCTTGTCAGATTGTGAATAGCTTACCGAAAAGGCGCCGAAACCGTCCTGCCAGTGGAAATCCGAAAGGTCGGGGAATGTCTTGTGTATCCAACCCGATGAAGCGCTCTTGACATCTCGCACCAAATCCGAAATGGACGCATCCGGTCGCCAACGAAGAAGGAGATGAACGTGGTCGCCCGTGCCGCCGCTATTGTACAGAACGCCGCGTTGTTTTCGAATGGTGCCGCCCATGTATTCATACAGGCGCGGACGTAATGTGTCCGTGAGAAAGTTTTTTCGGCTTTTTGTGCTGAAAACAATGTGGTATAAGAGATTGCTGAATGTCCCGCCCAAAAGAGACTCTCCTTTCCCACTCTATCACCCCTTCGGGGCTAATGTAATAATACACAACCTACCGTGGGCTCGCTGTGCTCACCCACGGCCACATACTGCCGCCTCTTCGGGCCTGTTAAGAATGCGGGCTTGCGCGGGTATGGTGGGGGGACGGGATTCGGTCTGCGAAGTCTTATCGCCTCGATTCTCAATACAGTAGAGGTGTTTCTCGGTGCGCACGTAGAGGCGGCCGTCCAGGTAGGCGGGGGTGGCGTAAACGGGCGCGCCCATGGACGGCGTGGCGATTTCCTGGTAGGTGTCGCCCGTGCCGACAATGTGGATGGTCCCGCCCATGTCGGCCACGTAGAGGCGGTCGCCCACGAGAATGGGGGAAGAGTAGAAACCGTCGTCGAACATTTCGGTCCAGGCTTCCTCGCCCGTCCTGGCGTCGAGACTGAGCAGGTCGCCCATGGAGGTGGCGATATAGAAATGTTTGCCGTCGCCCACGGGACTGGCGACCTCCGGCAGCAGTTCGTCCCACTCCCACAGCACCGCGGGTTCGACGGCGTCCGCCGTACCCCCCAGCTTGATGGCGGTGGCGGTGGCGTATTCATTCGCCACGAAAACCACGCCGTCGCGGTAGGCGGGCGAAGGAGCCACTTCACCGCCGAGGCATTCCTCCGACCAGAGAAGCGCTCCAGACACGGGATCGTAGGCATCCACCTGCTTTTCGGAACAGAGCATAAGCTGGTCGCCCAAAGGCGTGCGGGCAATAATGGGCGAAGCCCAGGAGATCTTTTCCCGCGCGGCGGTCCAAACGGTTTTACCCGTATCCATGTCCAGGGCCATTGCTTTTCCGCCCTCGTTCTGGTCGTACTGCACCAGGAGGAGGTTCTCATACGCGATAAGGGAGGAGGCATAGCCGTAGTGATTTACGGGCACGCCCAGGTTGCGGCCCCAGACCGGGTTGCCCTCGAAGTCCAGGCAGGCCACGTCGCCGTTGGCGAAGATGGCGCAGACCCGGTCGCCGTGGGCCACCATGGTGGGCGCTGCGTAACCCGTGTCTTCGGTGACCTTGGGCGGTTGAGCGGGCGTGCCGGGAAAGGGCGTGAGCCCGTGGGTCCACAGCAACTTCCCCGTTTCGGTGTCATAGCAAAACATCTCACGGGTGTTTTCATCCGCGGCCGAGAGAAAGAGGCGGTTCCCCCAAATCACGGGGGAGTTGGCCGCCACGCGGGGAAGCTCGGTGACCCAGCGGACGCCTTCCCCCGTTTCCACATTCCACCGGGTGGGGATGTTCGTGAAGTGGGCGACGCCGGCGCCGCCCGGTCCCCGGAAGGACGGCCAGTTGACCTCGATTTCTTCCCATGTGGGGTAGGTCCGTTCCGGGGCGCTTCCCGGGGAAGCGACGGTCGCGGTCTCTTCTCCGGGCGGGGTCTGCGCAAGCTCCGGTGGCGCCGGCGCGACGAGGCTTTCGGTCAGGTAGGCGGACAGGAGACCGGCGGCCAACACGGCCACGCTTAGCCATCCGATAATCCGGCGTGACGTGGCGACCGCCGCCCATTCCTCTTCGGCCGCGGGCGGGTCGGACAGTTGGGGAAGTTCCGGCTTCCATCGCGCCATGTTCTTGAACGCCACGAGAAACACGGCCACTCCCGCCAATAAAAGTATGCCCCCGATACGCAGTTGGTTCTGGCTCGTGAAGAAGGCCTTCCGTGTAAGGAGGTCCAGTTCGCGGATGCGTTGGGCGAGGGCCTCGTCCCGTTCGGGGGCGGCGGCATATTCCTGGCGCAGGTTCGTAAGGGTGGGATCATCAATGGGATCCGCCCGCTGAACCTGGAGGTAGTTCAGCACGAGCAGGAGAAAGACCAGCACGGAAAACAGCCCGGAGACCACCGTCACCGCGGCCGCCGTCCGCCACAGGAAGAGATTCTTGTCGAATTCAGGTTTGGCTAACATCAGGTCTCTCGCACTTCCTCTTCCACGGGGCAATAGGGATAGCAGCGGCCACAACTGAAGCAGGTTTCACGATTGGGATCAAAAATCGTCCGTTCCTTGACGGTCGACAGGCCGATGAGCTTGAGGGCCACCATGAGTCCCAGGAACGCGCCCAGCCAGGCCCCGCCGGTTTTGAAGCGACCGCGCAGGGCGACGGCCTCGGCGTGAAGCGATTCAATGGTTTCACCGCCCGCGCGGAAAGACTCGCTTTCCTGGCTCTGTTCCTCGAACAATCCCCGTTCCTCCGCCGCGATGCGCTCACTCAGTAACACGCGGGGGTGCATGCGCGACAGGGGCTCGTGCATGAGCGCGCCCCCCGCCGCGCCCAGCAGGATGATGACCGGTGCGAGCCAGACCATGCGGCGCAAACGTGTTCGCCCATGGTCGCGTTCCCCGGGCGGAATCTCCGGGGTGGGCATGTCGATGGCGTTGTAGGGGCAGGAGTCCTCGCAGAGGCGGCAGGAGACGCAATCGGCCGGTGCGATGTGGAGGTGCCATTTCGAAAAGCGCGACATCCATCCCAGCAAGACGCCGTAAGGGCAGAGGAAACGGCAGTAGGGCCGGGCGATGAAGACCCCCAGCAGTAGAATAACCCCGCCGGCAAGAAGCATGTTGAAGCTGTGACCCAGGCGGTAGATACCGACGAAAGGATCGTAGCGGCACACGAAGAAGCCCGCGCCCATGGCCACGCCCAGCACCGCCACGCCGAGGTAGACATACTTGAAGAGGCCGAGGCTGCGGTCGATGGCCGTTGATATGCGAACGGGGAAGATGGCCACCAACTCCTGCATGGCGCCCAGGGGGCACACGGCGGCGCAAAAGACCCGCCCGAAAAAGAGGGCGAAAAGCAGGGGCAGCAGGAAAAACGACACCACCAGCACCGAAACGCCCACGTCGGGCAGCAGCACCGCCGCCGTCACGTTCTGGAGAGAACCCACGGGACAGATACACCCCTTGCGCCAGAAGCCGAAGTACGGCAGGCTGGCGATGCCCAGGAGGAACAGGCCCCGCCGGGACCGTTTCTTCAGCACCAGCCACGTGGCGAGGGAAAGGGCACCGAAAAGGATGGCCACATCCCACGTGCCGAAACCGGCCGGGGGATCGGGGGTGAAGATATCCGGAAGCGAATAGCCCGATTGGAAATCGGGCATGGCGAAACGGATTTCTATCGCCATGGCGCTGAAGGTCGCCGTCAACACGATACCGGCAATAACTATGATCAGATACAGCTTCATCTCACGACGTTTGGCGGCGTGTCGCCGGTAATGTAAAGATACGGTTTTGACGCGGGCACACGGCTGAAAGCCTCCGACGGGCAGGCCTTGGCGATGGAACATTCGTTGCAGTTCACGCAGATATCCTGGCGAACCTGCAAATAAAACGATCCGTTTCCGAAGACCAGGCAGGCCTCGACGCACTTCGCGCAACCGATGCAGCGTTCTTCATGAATCTTGTATTCGTAATAGGGGGCTTCAATGAACTTCCGTTCAATGGCCGCGGTGGGACAGAGCAGGTTTTCCGCGTCCGTGTCGCGTTCCCGTGACCCCGGGTGGAGATAACCGAAGCATAAATCGCAATAGCCGCAGATATTGAATTGATTCAGGCATTTCACGGCCGAAGGGTTCAGGGTGCAATGGGTGGAGCAACGGCCGCACTGGGTACACTTGTTCGGGTCGAGCTGCCACACCGTGTCTTCCGCCTTGGAACCGGCGGCGAACCACGTGGCCCCCGCGAAGGCGGCCGCCGCCGCGCCCCGCATGAAATCCCGGCGGTCCAGTTTCTTTCGTTCACTCACGGCTTCTCCACCTCCTTCTTCTTCTCCGGCAGACGGCAGTCCCCATAGACCCGGCAGGCGGCGCACTGCCACGTGTTGACGCACTCCCCGGGCGAACGCGATCCGCGCAGGGCGGCCACGCCGAGAAGGCCCATGCCCAACAGCGCGCCCGACCGGCCCAGGCTTCGCAAGAATTCCTCGCGGTCAAGGGATTTACCCATCGGTCTTCTCCTTTACCTCGAAGATTCGCACGGCATCGTGGCGTGGATCCAGCACCAGGATACGGCCCCGCGTGTCCACGGCGAGATCACGCACGGCCTGTTCCTTCGGAAACAGCTCCGAGCCCGCCACCAGTTCCTGAAACTCCCCGGAGGTCACATCGTAAATCTTGACCCGAACCAACCCCTTCTCGCAGGTCACCAGGCTTCCCGCCGGTGTGAAGGCGATGTGGGAAGGATTGCAGCAGCCACAAAAACCCTCCAGTTTCATGGAAGGTTTATACCACGACGTGATGAGGTCGCCGTTGGGGCGGTAATTTTCCAGTCCCAGTTCTCCCGGATTCACCACCCAAAGCATACCCTCCCCATCGAGGGCGACATCGAAATAGGGGCTGGGTACCACCAGCCCGCGGATATCACGGGCCGGATCCGCCTCGCCGATGCGGTTCAGCAGACGGCCCGACCGGTCGAAGCGATACACCACCCGGTTCCCCGCGTCGGCCACGTAAACGTTCTCCTCATCCGCGGCCATGGAAGTGAGATATGCCCTTTCGCCGAGGGAATCCCAGGTTTTCTTCATCGTTCCGTGGAGATCGAAGGTGGCGACGTGGTCGCGCAGGGCGATGAGCACTTCCCCGCCGGGGGCTTGCGTTATACTGGTCGGGGTGCCTTTGATGGAGAAACGCGACACTTCCCGGCCGCCCTCATCATAGAGGGCCACCACGTTTTTGCCGCCCACCATCAACCCTCCCGCCGCAAGGACGGTCATCGCCCGGGCATCTTCTACGGCAAGCTTGATACGGCCGGTCTCCACGAAACGCGTTTCCACGGTGTCGACCTGCCGGTAATCGGACACATCATAACGAAGGTTGGCGCCCGGCTCGGGGTGACGATTCTTCGCGAGCAGGCCGAAATAGACGACCGCAATGGCGGCGACGCACACGTACACCAGCCAGGGGCGCTTCAGTCTCCGTACCGGCTCTTTCATGTCTGCCTTTCCTTCCCCCATTCCCTATTCATTTTTCGCGCCCACGTCAATACAGACCATTTTTCCCAAGTCGCGCAGCAGCAGGCGCGTTCCCGCCAGGGCCAGGGGCCCCCACGCATCATGCCCGTCGAGTACTTCCGCTTTTGCCAGGGGGGCAAAGCCCGCCGCCGTGGCGTCGAGCAGGGTGAGTTCACCCTCGTCGTCCAGGATGAAAAACTTGTTGTCCGCCAGCATGAACGGCCCCAGTCCGTAACGGTTGTCTTGGCCGCTCGACCAGACCAGTTCCCCGCCGGGCCGGTAGCAGACGAACTGGCCCTTCAGCCCGCCGGCATCTTTCGGCATGATCCCGTAAAGCAGGCCATCATGGTAGAGGGGCGTCTGCTGTTCGCAGGAAAGGCCCTCCTTCGGCACCCGCTCATACAGCGTCTCAACGGTCCAGTCGTCACCGTCGCGGCTGAGTTGGAGCATCATGCTGCCCTTGCCGTACCCGGCGGTCATGAAGATCTTGTCGTCGCCCACCTGCACCGGCGAGGGAGCCACTACCTTGGCGTCCCAGGGGCGTTCCCAAAGCAGCGCGCCCGCGTCCTGCGCTTCCGCCGAAACGCCCGCGATGCCTCCCAGGGCGCAGTAAACATAGGTTTTCTTGCCGAGGAGGGTCATGGGGATAATCGAGGAGTGGGACATATTCCAGCCGTGCGTATTGGGCGTGGACCATGCCACCTCCCCCGTTTCGCACGTCACCGCCATCATCAACACCTCCTCGCCGCACGGGGCAATAATCGCGCGCCCGCCCTCGATGATCGGACACTGCCCAGTATACCACAGGGGTTCCGCGGTCCCGTAGTCCCGTTGAAGGTCGATACCCCAGCGAAAATCGCCCGTGGCCGTGTCGAGACACACCACGTGGCATCGCGGACCGATGGTCACGATGTATTTTTCCGTCACCGCCGGAATGGTGCGGGACATGCCGTGATTCCGCTTGACCGTCACCTCGTAAGCACGCCGCCAGAGTTCCGTGCCGTCCGCGAGCGCCAGGCAGCGCAAGACGTCCGCCCGCCTTTTGGGATCGTAGTCCAGGACATACACCCGGCTGTCCAATACCGCCGCGGCCGCATAGCCATCCCCCAGTTCAACCGACCACAGGATCGGGAGGCCGGTTTCGGGCCAGGCATTGGCCAGGGGCGGGCCGTCCTCGACGATATTGCGGGAATCCCCGCCCCGGAAGCGGACCCATGCCCCGGGCATCTCGGGCGCAACGTCACCAAAACGCTCAAAGACACCGGACATGTCGATGGGGCCGCCCAGTGCATCGAGTCCCTCGGGCCGGCCGTCCTGGCCGGGCTCGCAAGTGTACACCGCCACGGAGGGACCGCTGCCCAGCCACAGCGCCAGGGCGGTGAGCGCCGCCACGGCGCTGACCGCCACGGCGGACCCGATGGCCAGCATGTTGGCCTTTCGGTTCCCGCTGAGGTCGGGTATGTTGACGCCTTTGAACATGGGGCTCTTTTTCTTAATCGGTTAGTAAGCGTTTACGGCCTGATTCGCCAATGTGTATTCTCTTGGATGTGGCGCCGCCGCCCTCGGCGGTGAAGCCGACAGGCCTCAAACCACCGGCGGTTACCGTGAACACAATCCTTTCAGCATGATATGACGCCTACACCCGGTGACCGCCTTCTATTGGGATCCTTTTGGAGGCGTTTGGGGGTGAAAAACGGACAGGATAACAGGATCGACGGGATGAAGAAAACGGCCCATCCAGTCCATCCTGTAATCCTGTCCAACAACCCCTTGTGTTTTATTCATTTCTCAGTGCGGACAAGTCCCGCCCCGGCCGGGCGGCGCGCAGGGCCAAGGCAATGCAGCCTGCCGCGCACAGGGCGATACCCGCCAGCAATTGAAGCTGTAGGCCAAGCGCCACACCGGAGGAGGCCGAGGCGATTGCGGGAATCATGGCCACCGCCGCGGCGATAACACCCAGCGCCAGGCCCATGGCCGCCAACATGCCGTGCTCCATGAGGAGAAGACGGCGGATCGAGACCGTATTGTATCCCACGGCGCGAAGCATGGCAATTTCACCCCGCCGCTCCAGCAGGTTGCGAAGGGTCACGATGCCCATGCCGACCGTGCCCAGCAAGACCCCCAGTCCGCCCAGCACCAGGAACATGCCGAGGTAGGTGCTCTCCACCGCGTAAAACCGTGCAAGACGCTTCACGCTGGGGATGACCTCGATCCCTTCCCGCTCGAATCGCCGGTTGAGCGACCGTGCCACCGTGGCGGCCTCGCCGGGCGGCGCGTCGATGAGGAACATGCGGTAACCCGCCTCCGAGGGGAAGCGTTCCGTGAAGTACTGGTCGGCAATGAGGATCGTGCCCTGGAACACGGAGAGCCGCATGGGGAGCGATGCCACCAGGCGCACCCGGAAGCTTTCGCCCCGGTCGTCGAGGTAGGTCAGCTCGTCGCCGTTTTCCACGCCCATTTTCGCCTTCAGGCCCCACATGGCGGTGTCGCTGTCGCCCACCAGCGCGGGGATGACCCCGTCGGGCAGGTCGAGATCCAGCAGCGACCACAGCGCCTTCGCCTGCTCCCGGGACGCGAAAGCGCCGCGGGATGCCAGTTCCGTCCCGTTGACGCCCAGGAGGCGCGGGGTCATGGCGTGGTTGAGGTTAAGGCAACTCGCGTCGTCGCCATCACGCACCTTGATGCCCACGGCCGTGTCCGAGGGCGCTTCGAGCAGGCTCAGCGTGGATTCCCCGAAGAGGGCGAAGCCGCCGGTGCCCGACGCGCGCCGATGGGCGCCTTTCGTCAGGTCTTCCTTCATGGCCGATACCGCGAAAACGAGGAAACAACCGCTCGCCAGCAAGACGATAACGCTCAGGCTGCGCGCCCGGCGGCGTGCCATGTTTTGCAGGGCCAGCCGGAAGAGCGTGGGATGGCGCGCGCTGCTTCCCGCACCCAGCACACAGAGCGCATGCCGGCACAGGCCCAAGCCGGAAAGCAACACGAGCGCACCCACACCGAAGAAGGGCTCCACGATGCTGCCCGTGGCGTACAGCGCGAGGCAGACCGCCGACACGCAGGCGAAGGCCAGTCCCAGCAGCGGAAACCACAGGCCGGCCCGGGGGAAACGTTCCCGGCCCGGCGAGGTTGAGGCGAAGTCCAGAGTGAGCAACTGGCGGGCGGGAAGGCGCACCTGGCGCCAGGTGGCCGTCACCATGGCGAAGAGGGCCGCGAGAGAGCTGGCCACCGCGCCCGTGAGCAGCGTGCCGGGTGTCACGTGGAAGAGGATGGGGGAATGGGCCACCGCGCTCTGCCAGTAATGCGCCAGGCCCTGGATAAGCGCCCACGTGTAGCCGCATCCGGCCAACGCCCCGGTCGCGCCACCCGCCACGGCCACCAGGCCGGCCTCCGCGAGAAGCTGACGGCGGGCCTGCGCCGGGGTGAAGCCCAGGGCCAGCAGGATGCCCATTTCCCCGGCCCGGTATTGCGCGCCCAGGACGAAGAGCAGTCCCGTCAACAGGAAGGCGGAGAGGATCAGGAAGAAACTCATGCCGAGAAAAAGTCCCCCGAAATCGATGGCCCGGGACACGGCGGTCAGGGCCTCCTCCCGCACGGGGCGGAACACGAGCCCCACCGCCGCCGGATCCAGGGCGTCCTTCAGCCCGGCCAGGATGGCGTCCGGCGTATCGTTCTTCCCCGCGAAGCGGACCGCCGTCAGGCTGCCGAAACGGTTTGACCACATGGCCTGGCCCGCCGCGAGGGTCACCAGGGCCTTCGGCGTCGTGTGGTAGGCGTCCCAGTAGGCCTCGTTCGCCTTGTCGGCGAGGAGTTCCTCGTCCATGGGCAGGCCCACGTCCCAGTCCGCGCAATTCTCCACATCCTCCAGGCCCGGGAACGAGGGTACCAGTTTTCGTGCCTCGATCATGGCATCCATGGACGCGATGCCGCGTACCGTGAAGTCCCGTTTTCGTTCTTCGTAGCGGTTGTCGGGCAGCAGCACGGAATAGGCCACCGTCACCGTGTCGCCCACGGAAGCGCTGATCTGCCCGGACAGCCATTCGCTGATGATGATTTCATCATCGTCCATGCCCTTCGGTGTCGCCCCGGCCACCATGAAGGAATAGGGCGTTCGCTTCCCGTCCCTGCTGATGGTGTTCACAAGGTAGGCCAGGGTGCCGGTGGCATTCGGCAGGGTCAGGGCGGCCTTCGCCACGGGACCGCCCAGGAAAACGCGATCCGATTCCAGCACCTTACCGCGGACATGAAGCCCCACGTCCGCCGGCGACCATTCGTCCCGCAGCGTATGGGCGAGCTTTTCCGCCTCGACCGCGGTACCCGCCAGCAACAGGTTCACTTCGCCCGGCAGACGCACCTGCTCCTGGAGCCACGCTCGCGGCAAAAACACATTGTAGGGCGCGGTCTGGTCGGTGGCCAGGCTGAAGCGCCCCAAACCGCGATCCGGCGCCACCCGTTCAACGGTGAGCCGCACGCGGATCGACCGGTCCTCGTCCCGTGCCGACAGGGGCGCGTCCCGTGACATGCGGTCGGGGATCTCGATGCGCAATGCAATCTCGTCACCGGCGCCAACACCCAGCCGTTGCGCCAGATGCGTGTTGATGACAGCGGCGGGACCCGGTGAGGCAGGGATTCCGTCCCCTCCGCCCGCAAGTGTCCAGAAGTCTTTTCCGACCCCCAGCACCTGCACGCGGTTGGCCTGACGCCGTTCGGGCACGGCGGGCGGCTCGGCCAGGGCCATCCCCCGCAAGCGGAGCACCGAAGGGATCGTGTGGCCCATGCGCATGGACAGTCGTTCGCCGAGTTCTTCCCGAAAATACTGCTTGCGCGTGTCAAGGGCATGGGCCGTGTCGCCCAGCCGGGCCAGGGCGATGCCCCGGAGCGAAGCGTCCACGGAATCCCCCACCAGCAGGGCGCCCGTCAACACCGCCGCACCCACCACGGCGCCCGCGAAAACCCCCAGGTGCATGCGCCGGTAATAGCCCATGCTCCGGCGTATCAGGCGAAGCCGGTTCATGGCCGCGTCTCGCGGGGCCGCAGCACGCCGTCGCGCAATTCGACCACCCGTCCCATGTGCGCGGCGACCTCCTGGCTGTGGGTCACCACCACCAGCGTGAGCGCGTCTTCCCGGTTCAACGCGATCATCAACCGCGTCAGATCCATGGCCCCTTCGGGACTCAGCGAACCGGTGGGCTCATCCGCGAGGAGGAGAGCGGGCCGGTTGATGAGCGCCCGCGCCACGGCCACACGCTGCCGTTCGCCACCCGACAATTGACCGGGCCGGTAGTCGAGGCGGTCCGACAGGCCCACGCGGTCGAGCAGTTGACGGGCCCGTTCCGGGGCGTCCTCCCCCCCGGTGTGTACCAGGGTGGGTACCAGCACGTTCTCCAGCACGCTGCACTGCGGGAGCAGGTGATGAAGCTGAAAGACAAAGCCGATCTCGTTGTTCCGGAATCGTGCGGCTTCTTTCGGCGTCATGCCGGGCAGGCTTTTGCCGCGAAAGGTGACGCGCCCGCCGTCGGGCTGATCGAGGGTGCCCGCCATGTTGAGCAGGGTGCTCTTGCCGCAGCCCGAGGGTCCCACGATGGCCACCGTTTCACCCGCCTCAACGGCAAGATCAACGCCCTTGAGTACGGGCGTGGATCCGGCCGGCCCGGCATACGCCTTGGTGACCGCCTCCAGTTCCAGGATCGTGTTCGCCGTAGTCATGCGTGCCTCCTGCCTGAAAAGGACCGGCGCGACAGCACGGGCAGGCGATCTGACCGTGCGCCCGGCACCTCTCCGGCGCGTTATAACCCTTTTCCCGCGTAGGCATCAAACGCCTTCACCATGTCCGCCTCCCTGGCGTCTCCCGCGTGGACGAGAACGCGGTAGCGAAGCCGAACCCTTTCGCCCTTGGGGAGATCCAGTTGCCCGCCGTCGAGCCATTGCATGGGCGTGGGAGAAAAGAATCCGTAATCCCGCGTAAACCAGCGGAAAGGGTAGCCGGGGTTGTCGGGGTGCTGAAAAATGGCGATGCCTTCCGCAACCCCGTCGCGCGTACCGCTGTAGTCCATCCACGGACTCTTTTGGCCGAAGGTGGCTTTCTCGCCCGACTGCCCGGCGGCATTGACCAGTGTGCCCCCTTCCTTCACGCTTAGAGCAGGCACGACGCGCGCGCTGAACAGGGCGTGGTTGGTGTTGAGGAAGGTCACGTTGGTGAGCATCTCCAGGGAGATGTCAAAGTCGATGATGCGCCGCTTGGATGACGGGGCGGTGATGGTGACGGTCCGCGTGTCGCGGATGATGGGAGCCTCCCCCGGTTTCCGCCACAGGCAGGTATCCTCGAAGACCACCCGCGAACCTTTTGCCTCGATGATACGTGGACCCTGCGAGATGATTTGTCCGGCATCATTGCGCCCTTGCCAGTAGTTCCCGCCATTCACCCGGTCGCATCCAAAGAACAGCGAGTGATGATGCGGGTAGGGTTGCGTCGTTTCGGTCGTCACCGATTTCCCCGACACCGGGCCGTTCACGGGGTAGAAGTACGGGTATTTCTGTGACTCATAACCCGGGTCGCCGTGGGCCTTGTAGCGCGTGAACTCGACGCCATTCACGGTGACCACCACTTGGTCTCCAACGATCTCGGCGGTAACCGGCTGTGACGCGGCAATGCACATCATGACGAATGTGGACAGCATGGGGTGACTCCTTGGGTCCTGTCGGTAGGGTCATGCTCCCGCATGACCGTAAATGGAACGGGACCTTTATCTCCAGGGTTCTTCTGTTCATTCCATCCGCGCAGCACGCTTACCGAACGGGCAAGCGGGAGCTTGCCCCTACCATGGGGCGATCCTGCTGGTAGGGTCATGCTCCTGCATGACCGTAAATGGAACGGGATCTTTATCTCCGGGGTTCTTCTGCTCATTCCATCCGCGCAGCACGCTTACCGAACGGGCAAGCGGGAGCTTGCCCCTACCCCGGGGCGATCCTGCTGGTAGGGTCATGCTCCCGCATGACCGTAAATGGAACGGGATCTTTGTCTCCGTGATTCTTCTGTTCATTCCATCCGCGCAGCACGCTTGCCGAACGGGCAAGCGGGAGCTTGCCCCTACCCTGGGGCGATCCTGCTGGTAGGGTCATGCTCCCGCATGACCGTATGTGGAACAGGATCTCCCCGTCCGTGGTTTCACTTCCCATTCCATCCGCGCAGCACGCTTGCCAAACGGGCAAGCGGGAGCTTGCCCCTACCATGGGGCGATCCTGCTGGTAGGGTCATGCTCCCGCATGACCGTAAATGGAACGGGACCTTTATCTCCGGGGTTCTTCTGCTCATTCCATCCGCGCAGCACGCTTGCCGAACGGGCAAGCGGGAGCTTGCCCCTACCATGGGCGGTGTCCCGCCTTCACGCGCGCCGGAACAGTAGCCATCTTCGCTCCCCTCGCAGGCGGCGATGCCTTCAAAATTGTAGAATTGCACCAGGCGCATCACCTCGTCGAGACCCAGGGCCCAGTCTTGCGGGTGGAAATCCACGTCGACCTTCACCTTTTGGCGGGCAGGAAACGGGACTCGGCATCTTGCGTTGCGAGTTGAGCCTCCCCCAGTGCCTCCGATGCCGCACGTTTGGCTTCGTGGAGATTGCCTTTGAGAATCCGCGATTTCCATAGCCCTAAGAGGGTGTTTGCAAAGTGTAGTTTAGGCTAACCCTCTGCCGCAAGAGACTGCCACCCCTTTCATCTGCCCGGCTTTGCCGGGCTTTCTTCTTGACTTTTAAGTATAGCGTATATAACATATGCTATACTTAAT